>NZ_JBFJYW010000041.1:0-17218 GCF_041622395.1 Pontiella sp.
GAAGGCTGGCATAACAACCACCACCGCTACGCCGTCTGTGCCCGCCAGGGGTTCCGCTGGTGGGAGGTCGACCTGAGCTACATGCTTCTTCGCGTCCTGCAATGGTTCCACATTGTCTGGGATATCCGCGAGCCCCCCAAAAGCATTCTTGCCGAGAGGAGGGGCTGATGGAAACGCTTCGACACTTTGCGCCCATGCTGCTGAACGGCTTCATCGGTGCGTTCCTTTTTTTCACGTTGCTGTGGATCGTGCAGGTGGTTCGCAAAGACGCCGGGGTCGTCGACATCGGCTGGACGGCGGGCGTGGGCGCCATGGCAGTCTACGCCGCCTTCGCCGGCGAAGGCTGGTTGCCGCGGCGCATCCTGCTCGGCGCGATGGGCGGCATCTGGTCGCTGCGCCTGGTGCTCTACATTCTCAAGGACCGCATCCTCTGCGAAAAGGAGGATTCCCGCTACCAACGCCTGCGCACCCACTGGGGCAAAAACGCGAATCCGTGGTTTTTCGTTTTCTTCACCTCGCAATCCCTGCTGGTGGTTTTGTTTGCCCTGCCCTTCCTCCCGGGCGCAAACCGCCCGCAGCCCTTCGTGACCGCATTCGACGTGCTGGCCCTCGCAACGTGGTTGCTTTCCATGGGCGGCGAGTGGCTGGCAGATTTCCAGCTGGCCCGCTTCCGCGGCAATCCGTCCAACGCGGGCAAGGTCTGCCGCGAAGGATTATGGAACCGCTCGCGGCACCCCAACTATTTCTTCGAATGGTTGCACTGGTTCGCCTATCTGTTTCTGGCGATCGGCGCGTCCGGCTTCTGGCTGACGCTGGTGGGCCCGGCCGCCATGTATCTGTTTCTGATGAAACTCACGGGCATCCCGCACGTCGAGCGCGAAGCGCTTGCCAAGCGCGGCGACGCCTACCGCGCGTATCAGGAATCCGTCCCCGTCCTGATCCCCTGGCCGAAAAGGCACAAAGCCGTGTAAGGACGCCGTCGCCCCGCCGAACCCTCCACAACGGAGATTCACGAATGATCGATCTGATGGAACTTGCCGAAAAAGGAAAGATGCCGGACTCCGCCATCCGCGCCGGCATCAGGAAGTTGCTGCGGGACCGTAGAAAACAGGAATCGAAAAACTCCCGCGAAGAGCAGCTCGAAGCAGTCTACCGGTTTATTGAAATGCTGGAGAACTCGCCGGTGGCCATGGCAACGGAGACCGCTAACGAACAGCACTACGAGGTACCTTCGGCGCTTTTCCAAACCTTCATGGGACCGCACCTGAAATATAGCTGCGGCTACTGGCCCTTCGCCGACACCCCCCTCTCCGAAGCGGAGGAAGCCATGCTCGAACTGACCTGCAAACGCGCCGGTCTGGAGGACGGCATGGAGATCCTCGAGCTCGGTTGCGGGTGGGGATCGCTCTCGCTCTGGATGGCCCGGCGCTATCCGAATTCCGGCATCGTGGCGGTTTCCAATTCCAAAACCCAAAAACAATTCATCGATGCGCGCGGGTTGAAGAACCTTGAAATCATCACCGCCGACATGAACGACTTCGCCATCGACCGGCGCTTTGACCGGGTGGTGTCGGTCGAGATGTTCGAGCACATGCGCAACTGGCCGGAACTGATGAGACGCATCAACGGGTGGCTGAAAGGAGACGGGAAACTGTTCATCCACATCTTTGTCCACCGCGAGCTGGCCTACCTCTTCAACGATTCCGGCGAGGTCAACTGGATGGCCGAACACTTTTTCAAGGAGGGCATGATGCCCTCCGAAAACCTCCCCTTCTTGATCAACCGCGATATGGTGGTCGAGCGGTTCTGGCGCATCAACGGCAAGCACTATGCAAAAACCTTGCGCGCCTGGCTCGACCGCATCGACCAAAACGAACTAGACGCCATCGCCATTCTGGAGGGCCAATATGGGCTTGAGGGGGCCCGCCTCCAGTTTGGTCGGTGGCGCATTTTTTTCATGGCGTGCGAAGAACTTTTTGGATTCAAGGGAGGTGAAGAATGGTACGTGGCACATTATCTATTGGGCAAGCGTTGAGCGCGGCCCTGGCCGGAGGGTTGTTGATCATGGCGGGATGCACATCGAAACCGGACGAACTGGCACCGGACTGGTCGCGGAACACCGCGGCGCTGGCGCAGACCGAAAACGTTGAACACATGACGGCCGAAACCGAACAGGCGGCCCTGCAACGCTTCACCGCGTTCTATGCCGAGTATTCGGCCGAAGCGATCAAGGCAGGCGTCCGCACCGTGTATGCCGAAGAGGCCTGGTTCGGGGATCCCTTCCACATCGTGGAGGGCATCGACGACATCGAGCACTATTTCATGGTGATGGCCGAGCCGGTCGAGCACTGCACCTTCAGGATCGACTCGATCCAGCGCAGCGGAAAGGATTATTTCGCCCGCTGGACCATGGTGCTTGAATCCGCCGCGGCCAAGGGGCAGATCATCGAGACCATCGGGATTTCCCATGTCCGCTTCAACAGCGCGGGGAAGGTCGTCTTTCAACAGGACTACTGGGATACGTCGGCCATGCTCGACCGCCTGCCGGTGGTTGGCTACTGGACCCGCCTCGTTAAAACCCGCATCGCGAAAGGACTCGAAAAATGAAAACAACCATCCTGTTTACCACCCTGTCGGCCTTGATTCTAACCGGCTGCAGCTTCCCTTCAACCGCCAAGGAGGTTCCCGTGAAAAAACTCTATGACATCGAAGCCAAAACCATCGATGGGCAAACCATCAAATTGGAACAGTACAAGGGGAAAACCCTGCTGATCGTAAACACCGCCAGCAAGTGCGGCTTTACCGGCCAATACGAAGGGCTGCAAAAACTATACGAATCCTACCAGGACAAGGGCTTCGTCGTGCTCGGATTCCCCTCCAACGATTTCCTCAAGCAGGAACCCGGAACCAACGAAGAGATTGCCTCGTTCTGCCAACTCAACTATGGCGTCACCTTCCCGATGTTCGAAAAGATTTCGGTCAAGGGCGATGGGCAGCATCCGCTCTATGCCTTCCTGACCGACAAGAAGACCAACCCCGGGTTCGACGGCAAGATCTCTTGGAACTTCAACAAATTCCTGGTCTCGCCCGAGGGCAAGGTCGTTGGGCGCTTCGGCAGCCGAACCAAACCCTCCGACAAACAGCTGGTCGAGGCCATCGAGCTGCTGCTCAAATGAAGGGATCCGGAATCATAATCGCCGCGGGCCTGCTGGCCCTGGTTGGCGGATGCAAGTCCACCAAGGGCCTTGACGTGGTCGGGAATTTCGATGCGGAGCGGTATATGGGCGTTTGGTACGAGGCGGTGCGCTACCCCCACCGCTTTGAAAAAGGCATGGTGGCGGTATCGGCCACCTATTCGCTCAACGAAGACGGAACGATCAAGGTGATCAACCGCGGCTTCAAAAACGGGAAAAAAACGCAGATCGAAGGCGTCGCCAAGTTCAAGGGAAAGACGGACCGGGGCTGGCTGAAAGTGAGTTTTTTCAAGCCGTTCTATGCCTCCTACAAGGTCATCTATCTCGACGACGACTATACCGAGGCCATGGTCACGGGCCCCACCTACGGCTACTTCTGGATTCTCGTACGCAACCCGGCAATCGCGCCGGAAAGACTCGATCGACTAATTGAACGGGCCAAGGCGCTTGGATTCGACGAGCAAAAAATGATCCGGGTCGATCAGCGGAGGAACCGGCCATGAAAGCGATCGTTTTCACGGCGGCCCTTCTGCTCTTGCCGATCGCGGTTCCCGCCGCCACGGTCGGGGGGATCCATATTCCGGATCAACGGGGCGAGCTGAAGTTGAGCGGGGCCGGGGTGCTGCGAAAGGGGCTGTTCTTCAAAATCTATGTCGGCGCCCTCTACACCGGAAACGATCGGGACGACCAGAACGATCCCATCAGACGTATCGACATCCACTACTTCCACCGCATCCCGAAAAAACACATGATCGACGTGGCCAACAAAACCATGGAAAAGAACATCGGCGAAATACGGATGGAAAAATTGCGCGAAAAAACCGACCGGTTGCACGCCGCGTTCATGGATGGCGAGAAGGGTTCGTTCGCCTCCATCCTGCATCGCCCCGGCCTGGGCCTGACCTACTCCTACAACGACGAACCGGTCATCACGATTCCATGCGATGAATTTGCCGCCGCCTATTTCTCGATCTGGCTCGGGGACGAGCCCAGCAGCCGAACCATGAAAAAAGCAATGCTTGGAGGGAACCCGGAATGAAAAAAATAGGGGTTGTTGGCTCGGGAGTCGCCGGATTGACGGCGACGACCATCCTGCAAAGGGAACACCGCGTAACGCTGTTCGAAAAGGATGCCCGCCTGGGCGGGCACACGAATACGGTGGTCATTGAAGATGGCCCGGACGCGGGAACGGCGGTGGACACCGGATTCATCGTGATGAACCATCGCAACTATCCCCTGCTCACCCAACTCTTCGGGCAGCTGGGCGTGGAACTGCGCGATTCCAACATGTCGTTTGGCTACCACGATGTTCCGTCGGGGCTCCAGTATTGCGGCAACGGGCTGGATGGGCTCTTTGCCCAGCGGACCAACCTCTTCAAGCCCTCGTTCCACCGCATGGTCCGCGATACCCTGCGCTTTTTCAAAACCGCCCGGCTCGACCGAAACAACCCATTTCTCATGAAGGAACCGTTGGGGGCATACCTGAAGCGAAACCGTTTCGGCAACGAATTCATCGACCATCACGTGCTCCCGATGGGATCGGCGATTTGGTCCACGCCCTGCGAACACATGCTGGAGTTTCCCACCCAGAGCTTCCTCCAGTTTTTCCACAACCACGGTTTGCTCACCGTGAAGGACCGCCCGCAGTGGCGGACCGTGGTCGGCGGAAGCCACGACTATATCCGGCGCATGCAGGCCGGATGGCGCAACGTCGATATCCGCATCGGCGCGGATCTTTGCGGAATCAAACGCGACGCGGAGGGCGTCGAACTCCTCTCCGCGGACGGCACCCGCGAGTACTTCGACCACGTCATCATCGCCACCCACGCCGACCAGGCCCTGCGGCTGCTGCAGGATCCATCGGACGAAGAGCGCAACCTGCTCGCCTGCTGGACCTATTCCAAGAGCCGCACCGTGCTGCATACCGACGAATCGGTCATGCCGCCGCTGGAAAAAATCTGGAGCTCCTGGAACTTCAAGCGGATCGAAGGGCAGCGCACCAGCCTGACCTACCACATGAACCGCCTACAAGGGCTCCGCACCGAAAAGCAATATTTCGTGTCGCTCAATCTGCCCCAAGAGCCCGCCGGAAAGATCGCGGAGTTCGATTACGAGCACCCGATGTACACGCGCGAGGCGCTGGCGAGCCGGCCGAACCTCCAAGCGCTCAACGGACGCAACAACACCTGGTTTGCCGGAAGCTATTTCGGCAACGGCTTCCACGAAGACGCCGTGCGCTCCGCCGTCGACGTGGCAAAAGGATTGGGAATGGATCTATGAACAGCCGCATCTACAATGGGAAAGTGATGCATGCGCGGCACAGCCCGGTTTCGCACCACTGGGTCTTCCCGTTCTACTTCTACGCCATCGACCTCGCCGAACTGCCCGAACTCGACCGCACCGTGAAGGGCTTCGGGTACAACCACTGGCGGCCCGTTTCGCTTCGCGATTCCGACTACCTGCGCGGCAAGGGCCTGTCGGAATTCATCGACACCTCCAACTACGACCAAATCATGCTCATCACCGTCGCGCGGTTCATGGCCAAGGTGTTCAAACCCGTCAGCTTTTATTACTGCCTGAAAGACGGGAACCCCGAATGCGTCGTGGCCGAGGTCAACAACACCTTCGGCGAGCGGCACCTCTACGTCATGGAAGGCCACGGCGGCTTTCCGCTGCGCTGCCGCCACGACAAACGTTTCCACGTCTCGCCGTTCAACAACATGCAGGGTCATTATGAATTCACCCTCTCCGAACCGGGCGAAACGATGAGCATCGAGATCAAGCTCGTACGCGACGGCGAAACCGTGCTGGATGCCGCCCTGTGGGGCGAAGGCCGCGAAATCACCACCCGCAACCTGTGGGCCACCGTGCTGCGCCACCCCTTCACCGCCGCCCTCACCATGCCGCGGATCCTTTGGCAAGCCATCCTGCTGCACTTCAAACACAAACTCCCCGTTTTCAAACACCGCGTGCCCGCAGACCCCAGGACCATAAAGGCAAAAGCATGAACACCTATCGGAAATTGATCGACGGCCACCTGCAGAACATTTCCATCGGGCACCTTGTGCTGGAGTTGCCGGACGGCACGCAAAGGCACTATGGCGACGACTCGGAACCGAAGCGGATCAAGGTCAACGACGAAGAATTCTTTGCCCGGCTGGCGCTGGGCGGAAACATTGGAATGGGCGAATCGTGGACCGATGGCGACTGGGATTCGGACGATTTGACGGGCGTGCTGGAGCTGCTCATCCATAATATGGCCGCGCTCAAGCAAAGCGGCCTGTCCGCCGCAATCGCCAAACGCGTTGGCCATATGATCGAGCACGCCCACCATAAAAACACCAAAAAAGGAAGCCGCCGGAACATCCATGCCCATTACGATCTGGGCAACGACTTCTACAAACTCTTCCTCGACCGCGAAACGATGCTGTATTCAGCGGCCCTCTTCCAACGTCCGGACGAACCGTTGCCCGAGGCGCAGCAGCGCAAGATCCACCGGCTGGTCGAACTCGCCGGCATCCAGGCACATCACCACGTGCTGGAAATCGGTTGCGGCTGGGGCGGCTTCGCCATCGAAGCGGCAAAAAAAACCGGGTGCCGCGTCACGGGAATCACCATCTCCGAAGAACAGTTCCATTTTGCCCAACAGCGCGTTTTGGAGGAGCACTTGGAAAACCGGATCGAAATCCTGATGTGCGACTACCGCGACATGCAGGGAAGCTTCGACCGCATCGTTTCCATCGAAATGCTCGAAGCCGTCGGACACCAATACTACGGCGCCTATCTCTCGGCCTGCGACCGCCTGCTGAAACCGAACGGGCGCGTGGTGCTGCAGGTCATCACCATCCCCGACCAGCGATACGACGCCTACCGGGCCAATCCCGACTGGATCCAAAAACACATCTTTCCCGGCGGCATGCTGCCCTCGCTCACCGAACTCTCGAAGGCCATGACGAAACACTCGTCGTTTACCGTCGAGCACCTCGACAACATCGGCGTGCACTATGCCGAAACCCTGCGCCGCTGGCGGCATGCCTTCGAAACGAACCGCGCCCGCCTGGAGGAGTTGGGGTACGATGAAACCTTCCAGCGGAAATGGATCTACTATTTCTGCTATTGCGAAGCCGGGTTCCAGACCCGGTTCACCAACAACCTTCACCTCGTGCTCGCCCGTCCCGGCGAGACGCCATAAGGGCTATTCGCGCTGCGACTGCGCGGCGCGGCCCGCCGTGTAGGGACTGGAGATGGACGTACCGGCGTAGGTCTTTCCGTCGAACACGGCGATGGCCGGGGAATAGACCTCCACGAAATCGCCGTAGTTCGATTGCTCCCACTTGCTGCCGTCCGGGTTCAGTCCGCCGACGGCGATGACGGAGTCGTAGCCGGCGGGATAGATCGGCTCCCCGGTCGGTTCGTTGCCGGCCGAGGCATAGAGGGTCAATCCGTTCTGCGCGGCATAGTCCATCGCCAGCTCCATGAATTGGCTATTGATTTCGGACCCCCAACTCATATTGACGATGCTCGCCCCCGAATTGCTGGCGAATTCAAGCGCGCGCATGATGGTGTCGGAGCTGGTGTAGCCGTTTTCATCGAATGTTCGAATGGCCAGCACGGCCGTGCCCGACGCAACGGCCTCCGCCGCCTCGGGCGTGATGACGCCCGCCGCCACCAGCGCGGTCAACGTGCCGTGCCCCAGCGGATCGCTGATGGCCGCCGTTGGATCGACGGCATCGAAGGTGCCGCGGATGACGTCCAGCCCGGCATACTGCGGATCAAGCCCTGAATCGAACACCGCCACGGCGGTTTCGCCCGGTTGCAGGTTCAGGTTCATTCCAATCCCGCTTCCCAGCTCCGATAGCGTGGCATGTTCCAAGCTCGGATAGGCCAGGTTGGGCTCGCTCGTTTCGACGCCCGGATGCGCATTGGCGATCGCCATCGCGTCTTCGACCGACATGCCGTCATTGAGTTTGATGCGGTAGATGCCGGGCGGATCGATGACCTCGATGAGGGTTCCGTCGAGCTTCCGCAACAGCGCATTCAGATCCTCGATGGTGGAACCCTTCTTGAAACCGACCATGATTTCGCCGCGGATATATTTGACGCCGTTCGTGCCTTCGACCACGTCGAACACCTTGCCGGCGGGGCTGAGCGGCTTGGCCGCCGAAAGACGCTCGCCGTAGATCCGGATGCGCGAAACCTGATAGAGATCGCCCAGCGGGCCCGTCACGCGCCTCCACTCGACCAAAAAGCTGTTGGGGCTGGCCAATTGGCCGATCAACCGCTCAACCGTCGTGTTTTCCCAGTCGCCCGAAACGCGGCCGAGTTCGAGCGTGGGATCGATCAGCACCTCGGCGCCGCGCTGTTCGAACAGGCGAAGCACCTTGGAAAGCGGCTCGCCGTCGGCCGCGAGCCACGCCCGCTCCCCTTCGATGCGCAAGGTTGCCCCCAGCGTCGGGAGGGCCAGCAGCAATAGGCTTGCGATGGCGAGAAACCGTTTCATGGGGAAAACATAGCGCCCGCCCCGCCGAACACAATCACTTTCGCCGCTCACCGAAAAACGCGCCGTTCATTCCCGGGGGATCACTTTGCCAACTTGAGCGCCATGACCTGGCCCTGGCGGGCATAGTCGGCCGCTTCGGCCAAGATGCGCGCGGCCTCCTGCGGGGCGTGGAAGCCCATGGAGTTTTCGGCGGCGATATAGTCGAGCCGCCATTGCGCCTGGCGCTGGAACTCCAGCGCCGGCTTGAGCTGTTCGTCGGTGGCGCCCGCCTTTTTGGCGACCGCGACCGCATCGAGCAGTTCCATCAGGGCGGTGCCGCCGCGCTGGAGCAGATCGAAGTTTTTCTGCTGGATGGAATCGACGCGGGCCAGGATTTCGCTTTCGGCGATATGGTGGCAGGTCTGGCAGGCGCGGTTGACGTTCAGCAACGGGCTGCGCACCCAGTGGTCGGAAACCTTGGAGGCGCCGTCGCGCATGTAGGGCATGTGGCAGTCCGCGCAGGCAACGCCGCTGCGGGAGTGGATGCCCTGGCTCCACAACTCGAACTCGGGATGCTGCGCCTTGAGGATTTCGGCACCGGATTCCTTGTGCTTGTAGTCGTAGAAACGTTCGCCATGTATGGTGGCTTCGTTCCAGAATTTTTCCGCGTCTTCCATCTTGAGGCCGTTGCCCCAGGGGAAGGTCAGCGGCATGGCGCTGGAGCAGTAGTATTCGACGTGGCACTGGCCGCAGGCGAACGAACGCATTTCGGTGCGGGTGGCGTCGGCGTTCGGGTCGTAGGGCTTGTCGCGGGGGCCCTGCCGCCAGATGTCGATCGACGGGATGGCCGGAACGGGGGCTTCGGACGCGGCGAGTTTCTGGATGCCGACAATGAAGGCCGGGCGGGTGACGCGCAGTTGCATGGAGTCGGGATCGTGGCAATCGACGCAGGAAACCGGGTGGGCATGGCCCATGTCGTGCACCATTTTATTGAGTTCCTGATACGACATGGCATGGGTCTTGTTCATGCCGGCAAGCGCATCGCCGTCGCCTAGTTTGCGATAGACGGGCATGATCGACGCATGGCAATGCATGCACGAACCCGACTGCGGTTTGGTGAGGCGTTCAGTGCTTTCCTGGTCCTGCAACATGAAGGCATGACCGCGGCGGTCGCGGTAGTCGATCGAAAAGGCATAGCCGAGGAACATGCGCTTGAGCCACGGATCGCGCTCGATTTTTTCCTCGGGCAGGGCCTCGCTGCCGCCATGGCCGCCGAAGCGGGTTCGGGTGGAGAGCGCCGTGCGCTTGTAGCTGTCGTATTGCTTCGGCCAGTTCTTGCCCCAGACCTCCGGATCGGTCGTATCCTCGGTCACTTCGGCCACGCGCACATAGCGGTTGAGGCCCTCGGCCTTGCGCTCGAAAATATTGGTCAGCAGCGCCAGAACCAGCACCGTTGCAACGGCCGTCCCGACGATGATGATTAAGAACAATAACGCTCCGCCTGTTTTCCTGTTCGACTTATTCATGGTTCACCATTTCCCTTTCCAGTCCGCGATCGGCTCCGCCGATACCGGTCGGCAACTCGCCGTGGCCGACCCCCGAATGACAATGGACACAGCCCACCGCATCCGGCTCGGTAATATCCCTTCTAAACAATTCATGCACCATGTCCTCGTGGCACGAGACGCAGTTGTACTGAAGAATCCGGTGGTTCTTCCCCTTGATCATGATGGGCTCATGGAAATCCTGCGTGGTGAACCCCTTGGAGTGGTGGTAGCCGTTTTCGGCCTTGGCGATGTATTTGCCGATGAAGTCGTGCGGCAGATGGCAATCGACGCAGGTGGCGACGGTATGGTGGCTCGATTTCTGCCACGAATCGTATTGCGGATTCATGATATGGCAATTGGCACAGGCCTTGGGATCGGTGCTGAGATAGGAGAGGCCTTCGGCATATTTCATGGTGAACGCCCCGGAACCCACCAGGACCCCTAGCAGAACAGCCAATATGATGGCCCTTTTTCCTCGCATCTTCACCCCCGCAATTCCCGACGAATACCATCGGCAAGCTGTGCATCCTTGAAGGTGGATCATTTGTCCATTAAATGGAAGGGCAAAAGCGGACGGAATTGCAGGCGGGGCGGAGGTCGCGCAGGAATGCACTTGCCACCCCGCACGGCAATACGTATGAAAAACGCCCTCATGAATGAAAACAAGCTAGCAACCTATGGCGTCAACGTGCTCGGCTGCAAGGTCAACCAATACGACGCGCAGCAGATCGAACAGCTGCTCGAGGACTATGGCCTCGTAAGGGCCGAAGTCCCCGACGAGGCCGATGTGATCGTGGTGCACACCTGCGGGGTCACGGCGGCGGCCGCCCAGAAATCGCGCCAGACCATCCGCAAGATGCAGCGGCACCATCCCCTCGCCCAGGTCATCGTTACCGGGTGCGCCGCCAACGAGGAACTGACGCAGGTCGACCGGCCGCCGGTCTTCCGCGTGCCGGCCGGGGCCGACTGGCTCCAACGTCTGGCCGCCCAGCTCGATTCGCTGGCGATGCCCAACCGCGGCGCGGGGCGCGGCATCGAAACCGACACGTTCACCATTTCGCGGTTCGAGGGCCATACCCGTGCCTTCATGAAGGTACAGGACGGTTGCGACATCGGCTGCTCCTACTGCATCATTCCCCGCCTGCGCAAGGCGCCGCGCGACAAGGCGATCGAAGACGCCGTCCGCGAAGCCACCGCCCTCACGGAAGCGGGCTACCGCGAGATCATCGTCACGGGCGTGAGCGTTGGGCTCTATGGCCGCGAAACCGGATCGTCGCTGGCCGAACTGCTGCGGCATCTGGTGGCCATCCCGGAGATCGGCCGCATCCGCCTCTCCAGTCTGCACCCCGGCGAGCTGACCGACGAGCTGCTGGAGGTGTGGGGCTCGTCGCCGCACATCATGCCGCACCTGCATCTTTCGTTGCAGTCCGGCTCCAATGCCATCCTTGCGGCCATGCGCCGCGGCTATACCGCCGAGGAATATGCCGATGCGGTCTCGCGCGCCCGCGCCGCGCTCGACACCCCGGCCTTCACGACCGATGTCATCGTCGGCTTCCCCGGCGAGACCGACGCCTGCTTCGAGGAGAGCTATGCGTTCTGCAAAGCGATCGGCTTTTCCCAGCTGCATGTGTTCACCTATTCCCCCCGCCCCCGGACCCTCGCCGCAACGATGGCCAACCAGGTCAACGGGGCCATTGCCACAAAACGCAGCGAACGGCTACGCGCCTTGGGCGAACGAATGTCGCTCGACTACCACCGCCGGTTCATCGGAAAGCAGGTCGAAGTGCTGATTGAAGGGGTGCGCGACGGGAAAGCGACGGGCTATACCCGCCACTACATTCCGGCCACATTCGAGACCACCACCGCCTTGCGGCGACAAATCGCCGTCATAAAAGCCAGCGAAGCGACCCTTTCGGGGATTTCCGGGATGAATAGTCTTTAATACGGCATCCGCCATTCCCTATATTCCCCGCACGTATGAACGACAACAACCTAGATAGCGAAGTCCGGATTTGGCAGGAAAAACTTTTTGCCCGCTCGATCCGGCGCGGCGGCAAGATGAAGCGCATCATGGAGCTGACCGGCAGCACGGCCAATGCCGCCGGCCTGGAGATCAGCGCCGGGGACGGCATCATCAGCGCCAACCTGCGCACCCTCGGCGGCAGCTGGAAAACCGCGGTCGCCACCAAAGCCGCCGCCGACTCCATCGGCTACAGCCACGGCGAGACCATCGTGCTGATCGACAACGGCAAACTTCCGTTCGAAGACCAGGTGTTCGACAAGGTGGTGATCGTCGATGCGCTCAAGAACTTTTCGGACGACTATCAATTTCTGCACGAGTGCCACCGGGTGCTCAAGAACGATGGCTGGGTCATTATCAGCGAAACGCGGCGCATTCCGTTCAGCATGGTTGCCCTGCTGCAGCGCCTGTTCAACATTTCGCCCATCGCCAAAGGCGCCCGCCGCAACGGCTACAAGGTGAACGAACTGTTCGAAAAGCTCAAAGACGGCTTCGATGTCCCCGAAACCATCGTCTATTCCAACGGGCTCTTCGAAACCCTCGCAACCATCGGCGACCTGGTCCAGAAACTCGTCACCCAAGATGCCTATTGGATGGTGCAGGAAACGGTCCACGAGGGCGAACTCTACCGCTATCGCCACCTCCACGGGCTGGTTGGCTTGGCCTATCCGCTGATGTGGCTCTGCTCTAAATTGGAATTCCTGCCGGGGCACAAACTGTTGGTCAAGAGTCGCCGCCGCCACTGGCGACCGCGCCGCCAGCCCAAGCTCATCGACGGGCGCTCGATCGCCGAAGCCGCCATCAACACCAAAATCGGTACCGCCGCCCCGTTTTAATGAAGTCGACCTATAAAAAACTCGAACAGGTCATCGGCTACCGATTCAAGAAGAAGGCCCTGCTGGAACTGGCGCTCACCCACCCCTCCTTCCGCTACGAAGACAAGGAAGCCTCCGACGACAACCAGCGGCTTGAATATCTCGGCGACGCCGTGCTTAGCCTGATTTCCGCCGAACACCTCTACCACAACAAACCCGATGCCCGCGAGGGCGACATGAGCAAACTCCGCAGCCGCCTGACGCAGGACCGCAAGCTTGCCCAGATCGGGGCCCACATCGGGATCAGCGAGTTCCTCCGCCTCGGCGTCGGCGAACGCAAAAACGGCGGGGCCGAACGCGCCTCCAACCTGGCCGATGCCGTCGAGGCGATCCTCGGCGCCGCGTGGCTCGATGGCGGGGCCCGCGCCGCCAACAAGATTTTCAAAAAGATCTTCCTGCCGGAACTCGGCGTGCTGAAAACGACCGAGATCAAGAGCAACCCGAAGGGCGATCTTCAGGAATATGCCCAGAGCCACGGCCACGACATCCCCGAATACGAAACCATCGAAACCGCCGGACCGGAGCACGACCGCGTCTTCACCGTCGAGGTCAAGGCCTGCGGAAAGACGTGGCAGGCCAAGGCCGGCAGCAAACGCGAGGCCGAACGCCTCTCCGCCCTGAAGGCCATCGAGGAACTGAAGTCGGAAGAATAGCCCTCGGCATTGGGCCGTTCAACGCGCGCTTGGGCGGATACCCCGGATCTGGAACTGGAGCGAGGTATTGCCCATCCAGTTGTTTTCCTGAAGCCTGAAAGCCACATCGATCTCGCCCGCCGGCAGGCGGTCGAGCGGATAGTTGAAGGCGATGGCATCGAAGGTGTTGTTCTCGGCCACCAGCGAAATCTTCAGATGCTTCTGCCCCACCACGCGGGGCGAGCCGGAAACCCGCGCGCCCATCAGCGCCCAGACGGGTTCGGGATTGTCCTGCCCGAACGGCCGCAACCGCTTCATCTGCTCCAGGAAATCCCAACCAACGTCCCCCGCCTCCACCACGGCATCGATGTGCAGCACCGGGGAGAGGTCGACCTGCGCCAGTTCCGCCGCAACGGCGGAATTGAAGGCCGTCTTAAAGGCGTCGAGGGCGCCCGATTTCACTTCGAGCCCCGCCGCCATCTTGTGGCCGCCGAATTTATTCAAATAGGTTTCGCAGGCCTGCAGTCCGTCGAGCATGTTGTATTCATCGATGCTGCGGCACGAGCCGCGGGCCGAGCCGTCGGGCTCGATTCCCATGACGATGGACGGGCGGTTGTAGTGGCGCGACACGCGCGAAGCCACAATGCCGACCACGCCCGGATGCCATCCTTCGCGCGCCACCACCAACCCAAAATGCTTTTCAGGATCGAAGTAGCCATCGATCTCGACAAAGGCTTCCTCGGCCATCTCCCGCTCGATGCGGCGGCGCTCGGCGTTGGTATCGTCGAGCAGCTTGGCGATGCGCCGCGCTTCGGCGGCATCGTCGGTCACGAGCAACCGCAAGGCCTGCATCGGCTGGCCGATCCGCCCGGCGGCATTGATGCGCGGCCCGAGCTGGAAGCCGAGATGAACCGTATCCGTCTCGCCCTTGACCCCGGCCACCTCTTTGAGGGCCGCGAGCCCAATCCACTTCGTCTCGTCCAGCCGGGCGAGCCCATGCCGGACCAGAATGCGGTTTTCATCCACGAGCGGGACGATGTCCGCCACGGTACCGAGGGCCACCAAATCGATGTAGTCGCGAAGATCCACCGTTGCCGCCGTACGCTTGCCCTGCCCCCGCCCGAGCTTGACCAGCGCATGCGCCAGCTTGAAGGCGACGCCCACCCCGGAAAGGATTTCGAGTTCGGGACCGTCGCCGAGCTTGGGATTGACCAGTGCGTAAGCGGGGGCCGTCGTTTCGCCGGGTTCGTGGTGGTCGGTCACGATCACATCGACCCCCTGCGCCTGCGCGGCCTTGATGCTGGCGACGGAATTCACGCCGCAATCGACGCTGACCACCAGCTTTGATCCATGCTCGGCAAGGCAGCGCTCCAGGGCATCGAGCGAAAGGCCGTAGCCCTCGTCGATCCGGTCGGGAATAAAGGCCGCGACGTTGGCGCCGAGCTTGGCGAACACCCGCATGAGCAGCGCGGTTGAAGTGACCCCGTCCACATCGTAGTCGCCGAACACCGAGATGGCTTCGCCGTCATCGATGGCCCGCCAGATCCGGGCGGCGGCCCGCTCCATGTCCGGCAGCAGAAACGGGTCGGAAAGGTGGGCCAGCCGCGGATTCAGGTATTCGTCGATCCGTTGCGAGGCTTCGATTCCGCGCAACGCCAGCACGCGGGCGATCGACTGCGGCAGCCGGGCCTGCTCGGCGATGGCCTTGACGGCGGATTCATCGGCCGGGCGGATTTGCCAACGCGCCGGGCTCATTGCCGGCCTGCCGTCAGCAAGCGGGTCAGCAGCGCCTTGATCAGGATTTTCACGTCCTCGAACAAGGAGCGGATATGGGCATACCAGAGCGAATCGACCAGCCGGTCGGAATCCTTGTTGTAGTCTTCATAGCAAAAGACGCCGGGAAGATAGTTGCGCAATTGCTTGATGATTTCATCGTCGTCGGGATGGCGCATCGGCGGCTGGCCGCACAGGAACAACCGTCCGCCCAACACCAGCAGCAGCCGCGGAAAACGGTCGAGCGAAAGCGCGCGAAACAGGCGGTAGGCCACCGACTTGCGGGGCGTGATCTTGTCGAAGACCGGCAAATAGACGTAGCCCGTGCGCGGATCGTGGAACTGTTGCCGGGCTAAACGGCCGGTCCGGAAAATCAGGACGATGGGGCAAAGCAGAAGAAACGGCACCAGCTGCACCAACACCAGACCGCAGGTGATGATCCAGAGGACGGAGACGCGGAACAGATCTTCCGTTCGCATCTCGGCGCGGTTGCGCGCAATCAGCCAGGAATCTTCGATCTGGACCATTTCGCCATCGGCCGGATCGATCACCCGGTTGCCCGCCACGATCTTTTTGCGGATCTCGAGGTTCCGCCCGATATAGGTGTCGTTGAGGATCAGGCAATCGGCCAGCTCGCTGTGGGAGTCGACGATCACGTGGTTGCCGATAATCGCGTTGGGGCCCACGGAGGTCAGGGTGCCGAAGCGGCAATCGTCGCCGACCATGATCGGGGGTTCGAGCTGGCTCGATGGCGGCGTACGGACGTTGTAGCCGATCGAACTGCCGTCTTTGGCGGAGAAGCCGGCGGTGACGTAGCGGGAGAATTCGCCCTGGATCATTTTCATGTTGAGGTCGAAGTAGCTGGCGGCGCTGTCGATCGCAAACGGATGCAGATGGATCTGTTCGAGGCCCAGCTTCGAACCCGGCGCGCCGTCGAGCATCGCCTGCGCGGCGGCCCCGGTGGGCGCATAGAGGAAATGGATTTCGTCGTGGAAATCGTGGCGGCAGGCTTCGAGTTGCCGGAATTCGCCGGGCTTGAAGGCCTGCCTGCGCCGCAGGAACAGGGGGTTGCCCAAATAGAACAGCCCCCCGCTCCACAGCGCCGCAATCGATTTCAGATAGTTTTCGGTCGACTCGCCGGGGCGCGAAAAGGTGTACTGAATTTCGAGATTCCAGCGTTTGCCGTCGCGCACGAAATCCTCGATTTGCTTGGCATCGTCGCCCCCGAGCACCAGCTGAACGGCAGCGATGCCCGCCTCGGAGCAGGTCTCCAGCCAATAGTCCAGCAGCGGTCGGTTGGCGACCGGAAGCAGGGGCCACGGCAGATCCCCGAAGGGTTCCGCCCAGGCGCAGGCGCTGGAAGTGTTCAATACGGCAAGCATCGAATAAGCAACGTTGGGGTTAGAGATAGGCTTTCAGGGCATCTTCGACCGTATCGTAGATCTCGAACACCTTGTAGGCGCGGGTGATCTCGAACACCATGCGCGGTTTTTTCTGGAGGTTGGCAACCTTCATGTCGCCGCCCTTTTCACCGACGCGCTTAAGCATGGCGATGAGGGCGCCGAGGCCCGCCGAGTCTAGGAAATCGACCATTTCGAGATCGACGACATAGTTTTTCACGCCCGGCTCCACCTCCTGCCAGTCGGCGAGTTGGTCGCGGAACGCATCGACCGCGGCGGCGGTCAGCGCCTTGCCGAC
>NZ_JBFJYW010000042.1:0-17116 GCF_041622395.1 Pontiella sp.
GTTTTGCGGGTGAAGGTGCGCGGCCACAAGGAGCTGGTCACGGTCACCGGAACCGTGCCCACGGTCAATCCCGGCGAATGGCTCGCGGCGGATGGCGAGTGGTTCGTCGACGCGCGGCATGGCCGGCAGTTCAAGGCCGAAGGCATGCGCATGTCCAAACCCGACACCCTGGAGGGCATCGAAAAATACCTGGCATCGGATTTGGTCAAGGGCATTGGCAAGGAATACGCCAAGCGGTTGGTGCAAACCTTCGGGCGCGATGTGTTCGATGTCATCGAAAACTCGTCGGGCAAGCTGCTGAAGGTCGAGGGCATCGGCAAGCAACGCAAGGACAACATCAAGAAGGCGTGGGACGAGCAAAAGAATATCCGCTCGATCATGTCGTTCCTGTTCAGCCATGGCATCAGCACCACGCGCGCGTTCCGCATCCACAAGATCTACGGCGACAAAGCCATTGAATTCGTCCAGCGCGATCCCTACTGCCTGGCGCGCGACATCCGCGGCATCGGATTCATGATCGCCGATCGGATCGCGATGAAGCTGGGCATCGCCAAGGATTCCGACCTGCGCGCCCGGGCCGGGCTCGAATATATGATGGGCGAGCTGACCGCCAACGGCCACTGCGCCTATGTCCGCAACGACCTGCTTTCGCGCACGGGCGAACTGTTGGACATCGAGCTGGAAATCATCGAGCGCGCGCTCGACTACTCGATCGAGGCCAAGCGGCTCATCCTCCGCGCCGATTTCAAGGGGCGGGAGCTGGTCTATCTGCCCAAACTCTATTTTGCGGAAATCGAACTCGCCAAAAAACTCGCGGCGCTGACCAAAGGGAAGCACCCGTGCCCGCCCATCGACTTCGAGAAGGCGCTGGCCTGGGTCCAGAGCAAGACGGGCATCGCGCTGGCCAATGCGCAGCGCCAGGCGCTCGATACGGCCATCCGCTCGAAAGTGATGGTCATCACGGGCGGCCCGGGCGTCGGCAAAACCACGTTGGTCAACTCGGTGCTGATGGTGCTGACGGCCAAGAAAATGCGCGTCGAGCTCTGCGCGCCGACCGGGCGCGCCGCCAAGCGCATGGCCGAAACCACCGGCATGGAGGCCAAGACCATCCACCGCATGCTGAAATTCAACCCGGGCACGGGCGGCTTCGTCCACAGCGCCGAGAATCCGCTGGAGTGCGATGTGATCATCGTCGATGAATCGAGCATGATCGATGTCGTCCTGGCGGCGCAGTTGATGGATGCCGTTCCCTTGCATGCCGCCGTCGTCATTGTCGGCGACGCCGACCAGCTGCCCTCGGTTGGCCCCGGGCGCGTACTGCAGGACATCATCCGCTCCAAGACGATCCCGGTCGGGCACCTGAACGAAGTCTTCCGCCAGGCGGCGACCAGCCGAATCATCACCAACGCCCACCGGATCAATCAAGGCAAGGCCCCGGAATTCCCGGAAGAGGGCGAGACGGGCGATTGCTATTTCGTGGAAGCCGACGATCCCGACAAGGCGCTGGCCCTCGTCGGTAAAATGGTCAAGGATTCCATCCCGAAAAAGTTCCACTTCAACCCGATGGAAGAGATCCAGATCCTGACTCCGATGCAGAAGGGGGAACTGGGGGCCCGCAACCTCAATGTGATGATGCAGCGGCTGCTCAACCCGAGCGGCGACCAAGTGGAACGTTTCGGCATCACCTACCGCACGGGCGACAAGGTGATGCAAACCGAAAACGATTATGACAAGGAGGTCTACAACGGCGACATCGGCCGCATTCTTTCGATCGACAACGAGGCCTCCGAACTGGTGGTCAATTTCGATGGCCGCAAGGTGGTTTACGATTTTCGCGAGCTGGACGAACTCGTGCTCTCCTACGCCATCACCATCCACAAGAGCCAAGGTAGCGAGTATCCGTGCGTGCTGATCCCGATGCATACGCAGCACTTCGTCCTGCTCCAGCGGAGTTTGATCTACACCGCCCTCACGCGCGCCAAAAAATTGGTTATTGTGCTGGGAACCAAAAAGGCTTTGAATCTAGCCGTCACCCGGGCGGAGTCGCGCGACCGCATCACCACGCTGGCCGAGCGGCTCAAGGAATATGTGTATAAAACGGAAGGAGACGGAAAATGAAGGCATTCAAGGAAATCAGCCCCCTCGAAATCCCCGGCAACCCGATCCAGTTGATTGGCAATGAGTGGATGCTCATCACGGCGGGAACTCCGGAGCACTTCAATACGATGACGGCCAGTTGGGGCGGCATGGGCGAACTGTGGTTCAAGCCGGTCTGTTTCTGCTTCGTGCGTCCGCAACGCTATACCTACGAATTCCTCGAAAAGGGCGACGCCTTCACGCTGTCCTTCTTCGAGGAGCGGCACAAGCCGCAGCTCAACTTCTGCGGATCGCGCAGCGGACGCGAAACCGACAAGGCCGGCGAATGCGGATTCACGCCGCTGACGGCCGAGAATGGATCGGTCTATTTCGAGCAAGCCCGCCTGGTGCTGGAATGCCGGAAACTCTATTTCCAGGACATGGATCCGGCCAACTTCCTCGACGATTCCATTCTGAAAAACTATCCGAACAACGATTTCCACCGCATGTACATCGGCGAGATCACGCGCGCGCTCATTGCGGAATGACCTTCCTGCAGGGCGGGGACTAAATCGGCGACTCCGGGATCTCCTTTTCGGCGGCCGGTTCGAAGCGGCCGCAGCTGTCGGTGGCTTGGACTTCCTTCTTGTGGACGGCGCAGAACTGGGTGAACGGATTGACGATGTAGTGGGCGCAATAGCGGCAGAGCGCTCGGTTTTCGCGTTCGTCGAAGACCTCGACTTTTGCCGAGCGATCGGCCTCCGTGAAGATTTTCGGCCCGGCCTGCCGGGCCTTGAACGGCACCTCGGCTTCGGTGGGAAATTCATGCCCGCACGATGAGCAGATCAGCTTTTCGCCCGTCTTCGCGAAGCCTTCGTAGACGGCTTCGCGTTTCAACAACGTGTCCGCTCCGCAATGGTTGCATATGATTTCTACTGCACTCATGGGAAATTATGTATAACTTCGTGATGAATTGAACAAGTCGCAAACGAGGTGACCATGCGCAAGATTTCAGATTGGGGAAACTATCCGGTAATTGAGGCGGACGTTGCAGGATTCGACTCGGTCGACGAGTTGCGGAAAAAGTTGCAACGGCCGGGCAATGTCATTGCCTTCGGCAACGGGCGCTCCTATGGCGATGCGTCGCTGCAGGAAAAAATCCTGCTCACCCGCCGGTTCAGGAAGTTTCTGTCGTTCGACAGCGCCACCGGCACGCTCTGCTGCCAGGCGGGCACATTGCTTTCCGAAATTCTCGAGGTGTTCGGACCGCGCGGCTGGTTCCTACCGGTTACGCCGGGAACCAAACAAATTACGGTCGGCGGCGCCATCGGGGCGGATGTCCATGGTAAAAACCACCATGTCGACGGCTCGTTCGGGCAGCATATCCTTACGATGGATGTAATGCGTACCGACGGATCGGTCGTCACCTGTTCGCCAACGGAAAACGCCGACTTTTACAAGGTGACGATCGGCGGCATGGGGCTTACGGGCATCATCCTGAATGCCACCTTCCGTTTGAAAAAGATCGAGACCGCCTACATCCGCGAAGAGACGGTCCGGGCCGCCAATCTCGAGGAGATCATGGATTGTTTCGAGGCCTCGTCCAACTGGACCTATTCCGTGGCGTGGATCGACTGCTTGGCCAAGGGCGATTCCATGGGGCGCAGCATCATGATGCGCGGCGAACACGCAACCGAAGCGGAGCTGGTCGATGCCAAGCAAAAGGCGGCGCCGCTGGTGCCGAAGCGCGGATTGAGTCTGGGGGTGCCGATCAATTTTCCGAATTTCGCCCTCAATCCGCTGACCATGAAAGCCTTCAATTTCGCCTACTACAACAAATGCCGGCCGGGCACGCATCGGCACATTGTCGACTACAACTCGTTTTTCTATCCGTTGGATGCGATCGACGATTGGAACCGCATCTATGGCAAGCGCGGTTTTACCCAGTATCAATTCGTGATCCCGCTGGAAGCCGGGCGCGAGGGCATGCGCAAGGTGCTTACCCGAATCACCGAAAGCGGATTGGGCTCTTTTTTGGCGGTGCTCAAGTTGTTCGGCGAGCAGGAGAGTTTCATGTCGTTCCCGATGGCGGGATACACGCTGGCACTCGATTTCCCGATTTCGCACAAGGCCATGGAGCTGTTCAAGGAGCTCGATGCCATGGTGGCCGATTACGGCGGCCGGCTCTATCTGGCGAAAGATTCGCGCATGGATGCCGCCATGTTCGAGAAGACCTATCCCAATGCGAGCGAGTTCAAGCAGATCGTTTCCATGCTCAACGAGGGCGAAACCCGGTTCGCTTCGCTGCAATCCAAGCGCATCGGCATCACCGATTAGGGCGCGCCGAACGATCGGTTGCTTTTCGTCGCCGAGCTGGAATTACTTTTATAGGAGCACGCAATGAAGAATGTTTTGATTTTAGGGGCGACGTCCGACATGGCGCAGGCGTTTGCCAAGAAGTTTGCCGCCGAAGGATGGAGCCTGACGCTGGCGGCCATGGAGATGGATCTGCTGGTTCCGATTGCGAGCGATCTGCAGATCCGGGCCGATGCCGAACTGCAGATCCGGGAGTTCGATGCCACGAAATACGACACGCATCAGGCCCTGTACGATTCGTTGGAAACCAAGCCCGATGCGGTCATCGCCGTCTTTGGCTACATGGGCGACCAGATCGAGGCGCGCACCGTTTTCGCCGAGGTGAAACGGACGATCGACATCAACTTCACCGGCATGGCATCGATCCTCGGCATCATCGCCAACGACTTCGAGAAGCGCGGCAGCGGCACGATTGTTGCGGTCAGCTCGGTGGCGGGCGATCGCGGGCGGCAGAGCAACTATATCTACGGCAGCGCCAAGGCGGGCCTGACGGCCTATCTGTCCGGCCTGCGCAACCGCCTGGCCAAAAAGGGCGTCCATGTCATGACCGTGAAACCCGGCTTCTGCAATACGAAGATGACGGAGAACATGGACCTGCCCGCCGCGCTCACGGCATCGCCCGAGCAGGTGGCCGATGCCGTCTACAAAGGGGTACAGAAGGGGAGCAACACGATCTACGTCCTTTGGATGTGGCGCTTCATCATGCTCGTTATCCGCCATATTCCCGAATGCGTTTTCAAGAAAATGGGCCTGTAGTCCCGTTCCGGTTTTCGCGGGAGCCCGTTGCTTTGGACTGCCTGATTTACTCGAAAAAACGGCAAATTAAGGTTCGGCGACCACTGGAGCCGGCGTGCGGGGGAAAAACTGCTTCCGAAAATGATTGTGAAGCAATCTCCTAACGAATTACCTTTCCTATTGTCTGAGAAGAAAACAGGAAATGAGATGATATGTGAATGTTGCAAGGAAGCGCAGGCGACGATCCACCTTACCCAGGTGATCGACGGCGAGGTCAAAAAGCTGAACCTCTGCCAGGAGTGCGCGAAAAAGAATGGAATTGATCTCAATTCCCCGATTTCCATCACCGATGTGTTGCTGGGGCTGGGTCAACCGGGACTCAATATCAAGAACGACCTATCGGAATTCGATTTGAGCTGTAGCCGATGCCAAATGACCCGCGCGGAATTCAAGAAGCGTGCACGCTTGGGGTGCCCCGAATGCTATAACGCCTTCATGGGCGAGCTGAGCGCCTTGACCCAGGCAATGCACCATAGCCGCCAGCATGTCGGCAAGATTCCGGCCCGCCAAGGGAACGAGGCGCGCGTGACGGCCCAGGTTGCGGCATTGCAGAAGGATATCGAAACCGCGATCGCCAAAGAAGAATACGAGGTGGCGGCGCAACTGCGCGACCAAATCCGCACGCTTAAGGAGGGGGGCGCGAATGACGCTTGACGATATGGTAAAACGGCATGGGAGTTGGCTGGAGGCCGGGGTCGACGAAGGCCCGGTCGTCAGTAGCCGTGTGCGATTGGCCCGCAATGTGGAGGAATATTCCTTTCCGGGATGGGCCAGCGATGAGGAAAACCTCGCGATCTGGAACCAGACCTCCGAAATTTTCAAAAACCAGCAAGAGAATTTCATGGGCTGGAGCATGGCGGAGACGTCGAAGCTGGACAAAGAGGTTCTGTTCGAGCGGCATCTGATCAGCCAGGAGATGGCGCAACAGGAGGATAGCTGCGGGGTGTTCGTGACCCCGGACGAGTGTCTTTCCATCATGGTCAACGAAGAAGACCACATCCGCATCCAATCGCTTCAGCCCGGTCTCAACCTGAGCGGGGCATGGCAGGCGGCCGACAAAATCGATGATCGGCTCGAGGAGCACCTCACGTATGCGTTTTCGCCGAAGCTCGGCTATTTGACCTCCTGCCCGTCCAACGTGGGAACGGGCATGCGGGCGTCCGTCATGCTGCACTTGCCGGGCTTGGTTTTGATGGAGGAGATGGATCCCGTCATCAACGGCATCTCGAAAATCGGGCTGGCCGTACGGGGCATGTGGGGCGAGGGAACCGAAGCCGCCGGCAACATGTTTCAGGTCTCGAACCAGATCACGCTCGGGCGCCGCGAGGACCAAATCATTGCCCACCTCGAGCAAATCGTCCTCGAACTGATCGAGCATGAAAACAATGCGCGCTCCCGCCTGCTGGAAGAACGAATGCTGGTCGTCGAAGACCACGTGGCGCGTGCCTTCGGCATCCTCTCGAACGCACGACTGATGTCGAGCGGGGAAGCGCTGAACCTGCTCTCCACGCTTCGCCTCGGGCTCGACCTGGGAATGGTCGACCAGTTTTCCCGACGGGAACTCGACATGCTCTTTATTTCGATCCAGCCCGCGCACCTTCAGAAACTCGAAGGCAAGGAACTCGGCCCGGAAGAACGCGACGTTGTACGTGCCGATCTATTGCGCGAGTTTATGGAAAATGCTACGGAAGATGAAGATTTAGGATAAAGGTGGCTTTAAATGGATAATTTCACACCCCGGGCGCAACAGGTGTTGCAACTGGCCCGCAAAGAGGCCGACCGCTTCAACCACGGTTATGTCGGCACGGAACATATTTTGCTTGGGCTGATCGCCCTCGGGCATGGAGTCGCGGTCAACGCGCTTCAGGCGCTGGGGATCGACATGGCCTCCGTGCGCATGGAGGTCGAAAAAGCGGTCGGCACCGGCCCCGAAACGAAGACGATCGGAAACATTCCGTTCACACCACGGGCCAAGAAGGTGCTGGCGCTGTCCGCCAGCGAAGCGCGTGGTTTGGGCCACAGCTATGTCGGCACCGAGCACATTCTGCTCGGGTTGCTGCGCGAAGGGGAGGGGATTGCGGCCCGGGTGCTTGAAAACCTCGGGGTCGACCTCGACGAAACCCGCTACGAAATCATGAAGACACTCGACCCGGACTACGATCCGGCGTCCGAGGGCGAATACGAAGATGAAGACGAAAGGGAAGCTCCTTCCATGGGGGCCGGCCCGCAGCAGCAACGAGGCAAGGGCAAGAGCAAGACGCCTGCGCTCAACACCTTTGGCCGCGACCTGACCAAGCTGGCCAAGGACGGCGAACTGGATCCGGTCATCGGCCGGAAAGACGAGATCGAACGCGTCATCCAGATTCTATGCCGCCGCACCAAGAACAACCCGGTGTTGCTCGGAGAGGCGGGCGTCGGGAAAACCGCCATTGCCGAGGGGCTGGCGCAAATTATTTCCGACGGCAATGTCCCCGATCTGTTGATCGACAAGAAAGTCATCACGCTGGACCTTGCGCTGATGGTTGCCGGCACCAAATACCGCGGCCAGTTCGAGGAGCGGATCAAGGCCGTCATGGACGAGATTCGAAAGGAAAAGAACATCATCCTGTTTCTCGACGAGTTGCACACCATTGTCGGCGCCGGATCGGCCGAAGGCACCATGGATGCCGCCAACATCATCAAGCCCGCGTTATCGCGCGGCGAGTTGCAGTGCATCGGCGCCACGACGCTGAAGGAATACCGCAAGTACATCGAAAAGGACGCCGCACTTGAGCGCCGTTTCCAGACGGTCAATGTCAAGGAGCCGACGGTCGAAGATGCCATCGAAATCATGAAGGGGCTCCGCGTAAAATACGAAGAGCACCACCATGCCCGGTTTACCGACGATGCGCTCACCGCCGCCGTCGAGTGCTCGGCCCGCTATCTACCGGACCGCTTCCTTCCCGACAAGGCGATCGACCTTATCGACGAGGCAGGGGCCCGGGCTCGCATCGGCAGCATGAGCCGCCCGCCGGAGCTCAAACAGCTCGAAGAGGACATCCACGATTTCGAGAAGAAGAAAAACGACGCCATCCACGAGCAAAAGTTCGAAGACGCCGCCAACTTCCGCGATCAGGAGCGCCAGTCGAAGGAAAAACTGGAACAGCTCCTCGAGGAGTGGCGGAAGAAGCGCGACGAAAACAAATCCGTGGTGACCGATGAAGATATCATGGTGGTCGTCTCCAAGTGGACGGGCATCCCGGTCATGAAGATGGGCGAAAAGGAGATGGAACGCTTGCTTCGCATCGAAGAGGTCGTTGGCCAGCAGGTCGTTGGCCAGCAGGAGGCGGTCAGCGCCATCGCCCGTGCACTGCGCCGTTCGCGCGCCGATCTCAAGGATCCGAAGCGCCCGATCGGTTCGTTCATTTTCCTCGGCCCAACGGGCGTGGGCAAAACGCTGTTGGCCAAAACACTGGCCTCGTTCATGTTCGACGATCCCGAGTCGTTCATCCAGATCGACATGTCGGAGTACATGGAAAAATTCAACGCCTCGCGGTTGGTCGGTTCGCCTCCGGGCTACGTCGGGCACGAGGAAGGCGGACAGCTGACCGAGCGCGTGCGTCGCCGACCCTATTCCGTGGTGCTTTTCGATGAAGTTGAAAAAGCGCACCCCGACGTCATGCATATGCTGCTGCAAATCATGGAGGAGGGGCGACTGACCGACAGCCTGGGACGGAGCGTCGATTTCCGCAACACGGTCGTCATCATGACCTCGAACCTCGGCGCACATGAAGTGAAGAAATCCGGCGCGCTCGGATTTTCCCCCTCGAACGAGGAGGTCGACTACGCGAAGCTCAAGGAAATGATGATGGGCATCGCCAAGAAAACCTTCAAGCCCGAGTTGCTCAACCGCCTCGACGACATGATTGTTTTCCGCGAACTTACCAAGGTGGATCTTGAAACGATCATCGATCTCGAACTGGCCAACATCCAGAACCGGGTCATGAGCCGAAATATCGATCTGAAGATCACCAAGCCCGCGCGCGAATTCCTGCTGGAAAAAGGATACGACAAGGCATATGGCGCGCGCCAGCTACGCCGCACGGTCGAGCGCTATCTCGAGGATCCGATTGCGGAGGAGATCCTGCGCGGCAACATCGAAAACAATTCGGTGGTCACGGTTCGCGCCAACAAGGAGGGGCTCAGCTTCAAAGGCGAACGGGTTTCCGGCGAGGAATCCAACGTGCCGAACGAAAAGACCGCAACCGAGGAATAAAGGTTCGGAGGAAGTCCGGAAAGAGTCACCCGCAACGCGGCGTGACTCTTTTCTTTTTGATAAAACCAACAAAACGAAAGATGAACAAATGAGTGAATTACCCAACTGCCCGAAGTGCGATTGCAATTATACCTACGAAGACCGCGATTTAATCGTCTGTCCCGATTGCGGGCATGAGTGGAATCCGGCCGAAACCTTGGACGAGGACGTGGGCGGGCTTTCCGTGGTCGACGCCCACGGAAATGCATTGGCGGACGGCGATGCGGTAACGGTGATCAAGGATTTGAAGGTCAAGGGCGCTTCCTCGGACCTCAAAGTGGGCACGAAAGTGAAGAACATCCGACTGGTTGAGGGCGATCATAATATCGACTGCAAGATTCCCGGTTTCGGAGCCATGAAGTTGAAATCGGAATTCGTCAAGAAGGCTTAACCATTTTGACAGTTGATTTTTATGGGGCATGGAAATAACCTCCGCCCCTTTTACGGAGAGAATAGAATGCGCGAGTTTGCCACTTTTGAAGAGCGTCTTTCGGCGTGGACCACCGATGCAATGACCTCGGTTTTCGGGCTTGAGCAGGGCGGAGTAGACCTCGGTGTTTCGCCAACGAACAACGACAAGTTCGGCGACTACCAGTGCAACGCGGCGATGGTGCTGTCGAAGCAACAGAAAAAGGCCCCGCGCCAGATCGCGCAGGAATTCGCCGAGGCCGCCACACTTCCGGAGTTCGTGGAAAAGATCGAGATTGCCGGACCGGGCTTTATCAACTTTTTCCTCTCCAACGAGGCATTGGCGCGCCATATCGAAGCCGTGGAGAACGATCCTCATCTCGGGACCGAGCAGGTGGGGAAGGGGAAGACGGTCATCATCGACTATTCGAGCCCCAATGTTGCAAAATCGATGCATATCGGCCATATCCGGTCCACCGTGATCGGCAATGCCATCGACCGCCTCTACCGCTTCCTCGGCTACAACGTCATCGCCGACAACCACCTTGGCGACTGGGGCACGCAGTTTGGACTGATGCTGGTTGGCTACCGCGAATTCGTGGACGAAAAGGCGCTGGCGCAAGCCCCGGTTGAAGAGCTTGAGCGCATCTATGTGGCCAGCTACAACAAATCGCAGGAAGACGCTTCCTGGCGCGAATTGGCCAAAGCAGAGCTGGTAAAACTGCAGCGGGGCGATGCCGAAAACCGGGCCCTGTGGGAAAAGTTCATTGAACTTTCCATCGGGGAATTCAATACGATTTACGACCGCCTGGGGGTTAAATTCGACCTCTACCGCGGCGAAAGTTTCTATAATGACCGGTTGCCGAAAATCATCGAGCAGCTGCAAGCAAAGGGACTCGCCACCGAGAGCGATGGCGCGCTGATTGTCGATCTCGAAGAGGACAAGATGCCGATCTGCATCGTGCGCAAGAGCGATGGGGGATACAACTATGCCACCACCGACCTGGCCACCGTTGAGTCGCGTATCGAGGAGTTCGACCCCGAATACATCATCTACGTGACCGACGAGCGCCAGCAACTGCACTTCAAGCAGTTCTTCAAGATTTCCGAAAAGCTTGGGCTGAAGGCGAACCTGGTACACGTCTGGTTCGGGCTCATGCGTCTTCCCGAGGCGACCTTTTCGACCCGCGAGGGCAATGTGATCAAACTGGCCGCCTTGCTCGACGAAGCCGAATCCCGCGCCTTGGCAATGGTTAAATCCAGCAGTCCGGACATGCCGGAAGATCAACAAAAAGATCTCGCGAAAGCCATTGGGATCGGTGCCATTAAATACACCGATCTCAGCCAAAATCCGCAAAGCCTCGTAACCTTTACCTGGGAAAAGGCGCTCAATATGCAGGGCAACTCGGCGCCGTATCTCCAGTATGCCTACGCCCGGATCTCGTCGGTCTACGACAAGTTCCATGCGCAGTATCCTTCGGTTGACCTCAAGGCGTGTTCAATAAACATTGAACATGAAATCGAGCGCAAGCTTGCGATCAAGTTGTCGCGTTTCCCGGCAGCGGTGCGGGCCGCGACCGAAAACCATAGCCCGAACATTATGGCCGAATACCTGTACGATCTCGCGCAGATTTACAGCAGCTTCTATCAAAACGTTCCGTTCCTCAAGGCCGAGGAAGGCGTTCGCGAGAGCCGCATCCGGCTGTGCCGCTCGACGGCGGCGACGCTCAAGCAAGCACTGGATCTGCTTGGCATCGAAACCCGGGAACGCATCTAGCCAAGATCTCCCCAAATCCAGCTCACGCAAAGAAGCAGACCATTATCCGATGGTCTGTTTTTTTTTGCGCACGCAAGAGCACCGGCGCCGAAATTTTAGCCGAAGATGATCCAGGGGTGAGATTGTTACGGCATGCGATTCCGCTCCGGGTCAGTGGCGTTTTGCTGATGCGAATTGGCTGCGTTGGGGTGGGTCAAAAACCGAAGACAAGCGTGGCAGTCGCCGCGACGAAGTCGCGCGGCAAGTCAGGGCGAGCGAATGATCTAGCGGTCATCGGCGCCTAGGCTTTTCCATGAATTCAAACAATCCTGATTTATTCACAGTTATCCACAGTTCTGTGCACAAGAGATACGTCGCATAATATATCTATAGTGTAGACACCATGACGATACGGTGATGTTGACGAGGGGTGTCAAGGTGTGGCACACCTTGTAACACCCTGAGGGCAGGGAGAATCGAGGTATTGCCATGAAGGACAAAAGAAGCCATAAACGGGGCGTGAGCATATCCAAGGAAAACATCCGGGTTGCTGCGACCTTTACACGCGATGAAAACGAGCAATTAAAGAAGCTGGCCGATGAAGAAAATCGTTCAGTTTCAAATCTAGTTGCTCATATTGTCCGCGAATGGCTCAAGGCGCGATAGACAGAAATCCTCGTGATTTCTTCTATGTGCCTTTTTTTTGTTCCAGTGTCTACACCGTGAACCACCAAGGAGCCGAACCGATGACAGTCAAAGAGCT
The DNA here is from genome assembly GCF_041622395.1 of Pontiella sp. Taxonomy (NCBI): domain Bacteria; kingdom Pseudomonadati; phylum Kiritimatiellota; class Kiritimatiellia; order Kiritimatiellales; family Pontiellaceae; genus Pontiella; species Pontiella sp. Next base: position 12,469 of record NZ_JBFJYW010000042.1, read on the forward strand.
AAAGCAGTTCCTGCGCAACATCCCCGACGATCAAGAAATCTACCTCGAACAATTCGAAGAGGGTGGCCTTTTCCCGTTGAGTCAGGTTTTCGACGATCCGGCAGGCGAAGACCTTGGCGAAGGCCGCATAACCGTATTTGCATCGAATTAAAGGAGCCGAACCGATGCCGACTGATCAAATAGAAGACATCCCCTTTGCGCCGTTGGAAGATCCGTTGACTTGCTGGAGCTGCAAGCATTCGGATGTCGTGGCCAGAAACCTATATTGCAATCTGCAAGAGGCGCGTTTGCTCGATAACGTATGCCCGTGCGGTTCGTTTAAGCAGATTTGCACCGAATTAAAGGAGCCGGTATCATGAAGGAGTATCATATCCTCAGTCTTGGAGCCGGAGTTCAGAGCACTATGCTTTATCTGTTGGCCTGTGAGCAGCATCCGTGCATTGGAAAGATCGACTATGCCATCTTTGCGGATACTGGAGACGAGCCGGAGGCCGTCTACGATCATTTGAAATGGCTCCAGGCGCTGGACGGCCCGGAAATCCTTGTCCGCTCCAAAGGAAATTTGGGCGATGATTTGATGTATGGCTGCGAGTCGAGAGTCGGAAAAGACAATCGGCTCTTTTCCGCAATCCCGGCATTCACAGCAGGCGGCGGCCTGGGACAAAGGCAATGCACCTACGACTACAAGATTGCTGTAGTGGAGCAAACCATTCGGCGCGAAATCGTAGGTGTGAAACCGCGCAAGCACTTCCCGAAAAAAGATGTGCATGTTCACCAGTACATCGGAATTTCACTTGATGAGTGCAGCCGGATTGTACGCATCCGCAAACGCTTTGCTGAAATTCCATGGGCAACCGTCCATTTCCCGCTCTACGAGACGAAAACCACGCGCAAGGGATGCTCTCAATGGCTGAAAAGCCGAGTGCCGCACAAAGTGCCGCGCAGCTCATGCGTGGAATGTCCTTTCCACAGCAATGAGGAATGGCAGCGGATCAAGAGTTCTCCGAGGGATTGGGAACGCGCTTGCCAGATTGATGAGGCGCTGCGCGATCAGGCGTATTTGTGCGGACGCGGCATGGATGAATTGCAATTTCTACACCGGTCTCTTGTTCCGCTCCGTGAGGCCGATCTATCCACGCCGCCGCAAACCGGCGAGTTTGGTTTTGTCCATGAGTGCGAAGGGATGTGCGGCGTATGAAATCCGGCGAAATCAAAATAACCCTTCCCGCCGCCGATCTGGAGCGGATGAAACAGGGCGGGCGCGTCTCGATTGATGTCGAGCGCCCGCCGGAAGCGGTTGGCGTATTCCGCGCCGATCTGGATCAAGAGGGGATGCCCGTCCGGGTTGCGCCGCAGTCCGAAAAGAACGGATTTCGCCGGCACAGGCCGTGCGCCGATTGCGGCAACTTTGCCCGCCGGCACAATCAATTTTCATGCAAGGCGAAAACCTTCAAAGGGGAATCCTACATGCTCTTTGCGGTGTCGTGTACCTGCGACAAATGGAAACCGAAACTCAAGGTGACAGGAGGCAAGCGGCATGCGGCTGAAATCTCGGCATAGATACCAGTACACCGACCCGCAAGGGCGGACGTTCCCCGTGATGTTTCTTGCCGGCAAAGGCAAGGGCTGGGCGAAGGTGGTAAGCTACGGCCCCGGCCCCGCTTATTTGACCGTTGCACGGCATCGCCTAACCGAACTTCCCACCATTCCGAAGCAACAGGAGCTTTTCTCATGATTTTGGCCGGGGGAAAGGGACAATTAATCCGCAGGGAGGATAGGGCAACGCTGGGGAGCGACCCGAGCGCCCTGCGGGCGGTGAAGCGCCTTTCCCCCGGCCTTTCCGTTTCGAGTCGCCCCGCTTTGCCGCTCAAAGCGAAAACCCTCGGCGAAGCCGACACGGCAGCCTTTTTTCGCGGAGCACGGCGCACGGCATGACGGACAAGCGGAAATTCATTGAAGTTTCAGGCGACGAAGCCGTGATGATTGCGCGGCTGATCGATGACGGCGCGATTGATGGCAGCGCGATTGATGCATTCGACAAGGCAAAGGCGGCTATTGCTGCGGGCCGGGAATTTGACGCTTTGGTTTCCGGAAAATCGGAAAAATCCCCCATTCTGAATAACATGGGGGGTCCAAACCCCGGAGAATCCGATTTAAACCTTTCAGCCGCAGGGTTTTGGTGCGGTTTGGATTGGCTCACGCTGACTATTTGGGCGAAGTTCGACGAAAATTGGGCGTCTGATTGCGGCAAGGATTCCGATTTGAAGGGCGAGAAGTACCAACAGGCCACGAAGTCGACGGGGCTGGAACTTCGCGCCTTGCTGGATGGCTACCAACTTCGGGCGATGGCGGCGGGCGAGCCTATCGAAGTCCCCGAACTGGGCGGGGCGTTGCTGCATCCGGGCGGCGGGAAAATCGCGAAGAAATATTGCCGTTTCAAATTGGAACTCGAAAGTGCAACGATTCTGATTGCCGATCAATCCGGCTATCATGGCGAATGGCCAAACGTGAAGGTAGAAATTACGGGGTTCGATTGCCTGTGTTTCGATGGCGGTGCGCCGGAGGCCTACCGGGTGGCGTTGCAATTTCTGGAGCAGGTGCTTTGCGCCAAAATTCACAAGGAACGGGTATCGCGTGTTGACGCTTGCGCCGATTTCCCCGGCTTTGCAATGGAACCGTTTATCCGTTCCGCCGAAAAACGGCACTGGGTTTGCCGTAGCCGTCTTTATCACCCGTATTTGAGGGATAAGGCCACTTCGCTCTATTGGGGGTCTGGAGCCTGCATTCTGCGCATTTATGACAAGCTGGGCGAGATGCGCGAAAGCGCGTTGCGCGGTGCGCCGGCAAAATACGAACACATGATTCAAAAACGATGGGGCGGGATTGAGCCTGAAAATGCAATTCGCGTGGAATACCAATTGCGCCGGGATTCGTTGAAGGCGTTCGGAATCACGGATTTTGACAGCTTGGCCGAATCGCATGGGGCGCTTGTCCGCTATCTGACCGGGGTAGGGGCAACCCTGATCCGCTGGGACGATGAAACCCGTTCGAGCAAGACGACTACGGGCGCAAAGTGGTTTCGGTTTTTGAAAAAGAAACCCGACAACAAACATCCGGAAAACAACGAGGATTTGCCGCGCTGGAAGTTTATCCAGGATGTTTTCTGCACGCGCTTCCTGATGCCGGAACCACTGACCGAAATCAGGCCGGAAAATTCCGACATCGAAACCCTGTTGAAGCAGGCGTTCGGGGTCATGCAGACGGCGGCACGGGAACGGGGGTTTGCTATCCCCGGGAAAAAGACGGCGGCCCCAACTAAATTTAAATTCGAGCATTACGAGAACTTCGAAGATTGGATGGTTGTCATGCTGCGTAGCATTGCCCTCCAGAAACCGGAATGGACGTTCCGGGACAAAGACAAGATCCGCAATTCCATAGACGATGAACTCGAATAGATGGAAGAGCGGAAGGAGAAAAGAACAAATGGCTAGTATGAATAGTGTTGTGTTGGCGGGAAATTTGACCCGCAAGCCGGAAGTACGTTTTACCGATGGCGGAACCGCCGTTGCGGAATTCGGGCTGGCGTTGAATGAAAACTACAAGAACAAAGCCGGGGAGCTTGTGGAAAAGGTGGTTTTCGTGGACGTGACCACATGGGGGAAACAGGCCGAAGCGGCGGGGGAATATCTGGACAAGGGCAGTCCGATCATGCTGCAAGGTCGTTTGCAACTCGATCAATGGGAAACCGAGAAAAAAGAGAAGCGGCAAAAGCTGACGGTTCGCGCCGACCGCATCCAGTTCCTGCACCGTGCGCCGGCATCGAACAGCCGACCGACGCCGACCGACGCCGAAGCGCCTGCGGAATATGACGACGATGTCCCGTTTTAACCCGAAAGGAAATCATGGAAACGAAAAACAACGATGCAGAATTGAAGGACGGCGGGAACGGTAATATTTCGAGCGCCGAAAACTTACCGGGGGGAGACCTTCCCGGGGAACTGGCAGCGGGGCGGGATTTGGTGGCAGGGATTGCATCAAGTCCGCCGCGACCGGTTCCGGCGCTGGAACAATCGGCTATCCCGGCAGCGGAAAAGGCGGAAGGCAAAACCGATTATCTCGGGCGCGCATTTCGAAAAGAGCTGCACAAGGTCGATTCAACCGGAAACCCGGTTTTAACCAAAGACGGGAAACTAGCAATTCGGAAAGAGGCCAAGAAAAACACCTTCAAAAAACGAATGACCGAGTTTTTCCACGGAAAAAAACCGGAAGAAAACGAAGAAACCGGGGAAGAACAAGGAAATCCGCTTTCCGATGAGGAATTCCAGCGGCGGCGGGAACGGGAAGCGGAAAGCAACCTTAAAGAGGTGGTTCGGCATTCGGAAATACTGGCATCGGCCCGCTCTTCGGCGGAGCTGTATTTTTTCGGCGGTATGACGATCTTCGGAACCGGCTTTCTCGCGCACAAGGATAAATTTTTCCAACCGGTAGCCGACCAGTTCGCGGAATACGAACGGCGCACGGGCCGCCGGATCGACCTGCCGCCGGGGTTGTCGCTTGCCGTTGGGCTGGGTTCCATTTCGTGGGCCGTCATCAAGAGCGATGAACAATGCCGGGAACGGTTCGACACCATGGCCGAAGCGGTGCGGGA
>NZ_JBFJYW010000043.1:0-17096 GCF_041622395.1 Pontiella sp.
GCACCTTGAGCCGCACGTTTTCGAGCTCGATCTTTTTCACCTTCAGCACTCGGTCAAGCACCAGCTCCAGCTTATCGAGATTGATCGGCTTGGTCATGAAATCGGTCGCGCCTAGCTTCATCGCCTTGACCGCCAGTTCCACATCGCCATAGGCCGTCAGGATGATCACGGTCAGCTCCGGGTTGTTCGCCAGCGCCCGTTGCATGAGCGTAATCCCATCCATCCCCGGCATCCGCACATCGCTCAGCAGCACATCGATCTTCTGCGCGGCCAGCACCTCCAGCGCCGATGCGCCGTTCTCCGCCGCAAAGACCAGATAATCCCGCCGCAACGCCCGCACCAATCCATCGCGCGCGCTCTTTTCGTCATCGACAATCAATACCGTTGGTTTATTCATGATCGTAATCCGTTCCCTGCCTATTATTCATTCCCCTTGGGAGCCACGAGCAAGTTCATCCGGGCGTCTTCGCGCGGAAAACGGAGCGTGAGCCGCGTTCCGCGGCCGGGCTCGGAGTTGATTTCGATCTGCCCGCCATGGTCGCGCATGATGCGCTGGACGATCATCATGCCGAGTCCGGACCCATCCGCCTTGGTGGTGTGGTAAGGCTCGTAGATCGCGCCCAGCTTTTCCGGATCGATCCCGGAGCCGTTGTCTTCAATCACCACCCCGACATAGCGGTCATACAAATAGGTTTCGATCTTCAGGATCCCACCGTCGACCATCGCCTGCAACGCGTTCTTGATCACGTTGAAAAAAACCTGCTTCACCTGCGTCTCGTCGACCGCAACCGCCGGCACGTCGGCCGCAAAATCGGTCTCGACCAGCATCCGCCGATCCCGGATCTCATGCTTCATCACCTCGAGCGTCTCTTCGATCAACCGATCCAGCCGATGCGGCATCCGCTCCGGCAACGACGGACGCAACGCCTTGAGGAACTGGCGGATGATCGTGTCGAGCCGCCCCACCTCCTTGCGCGAAACATCGACCAGCTCCTTCAGCTCGGCCTTGGCAACCTCGTCGTCCAGATACCCGATTTCCCGCGAAAGCAGCTGAAGATGGATATTGATGGAATTGAGCGGATTGCCGATTTCGTGCGCGACGCCCGCCGCCAGCAAACTGAGGGCATGCAACCGCTCGGACTCGATCGAATCGGCCGTGGCTTCGCGCTCGCGGGTCACGTCGCGGAAGATCACCACCGCCCCCTCCTCGTCCTCATCGACCGCCTTGAGCGGCACGACATAGAACTCCATGAAACGGTGCTGCGGATAGGTGATCTCGATCTCGCGCCGAACGAGCTGGCTCCACTCGTATTCGTCGAGTTCCAGCACCAGATCCCAGTGGATTCCCCTCAAGTAGCGCGCAATCTTCGTCCCTTGGGCATCTTTCAGCTGAAAACCCAGAAACTGCTCGGCCGCCCGGTTCGCGTAGGAAATCTGTGCGGCGGGATCAAGTACGATAATCCCCTCCTCCAGCGCCTGGAAGATGGTCTCCATCAGCCCCTTTTCACGGGCAAGACGAAGGAAATAGGTTTGCAGACTGCCCTTATCGACATGATCCAGCCGATCGACCAACTTTTCGAAAAATCCCGGTTTCATGACAGCGACTGTGCCACAACGGCGCACCCCGTGCAACCCCGAATCCATGCGTCACAACGGCGCAACATCACACTTCATGAAGTGTGAAATGAGATGGGATTCCTCGTGGCAGGAGGCTGAGGGCTTGGCCGTGAAAGCAACCCCAAAGCATGAATTGCCGGCACACGAACAACGGAAGCGGCCACCCCGTATTGCGCGCCCCCCGAACTCCGGCGGCAAAAAGGCGCAACATCACACTTCATGAAGTGTGAAAAAAGTGGATTGCATGCGGGAGAGGCGACCTGGTCCAACAGGACCAACACCACGTCAACCGCGGAATTCCGTTACGCAAGCAACGGAAGCGGCCCAGACCTGCTGCGTGGCACCGGATCTCCAGCGGCGCAATTTCACACTTCATGAAGTGTGAAAAAAGTGGATTCCATGCGGGGGAGGCGACCTGGTCCAACAAGACCAACACCATGCCAACCGCGGCATTCCGTTGCGCGAGCACCGGACGCGCCGAACCTGCTGCGTGGCACCGGATTTCCAGCGGCGCAATTTCACACTTCATGAAGTGTGAAAAAAGTGGATTCCATTCGGGGGAGGCAGTACGGCCAAACTGGGCAAATAACACACCAACCACGGCATTCCGTTGCGCGAGCAACGGAAGCGGCCCAAACCTACTGCGTGGCGCCGGATTTCCAGCGGCGGAACGGCGTAAGACCGGCGATGCAGATGGCGAACTGGACGACAACGAAAACGGCCAGCGCAAAGGTGGCGGAATCGGTAAAGCCGTAGGAGTGAAGACCGACGCTGAGCTGATTGACGCCGAACCACGACCAGGCGGTGACGATGTTTCCGAAGACCGCCATGACGGCGAAGCCGCAGTGCTTGACCATCATCCCGTATTTCGCGTGTAGCATGATGGCGTTCCAGATCACGATCAGCAACGCGCCGTTTTCCTTGGGGTCCCAGCCCCAGAAGCGGCCCCAGGAATCGTCGGCCCAAAGGCCGCCGAGCACGGTACCGACAAAACTGAGCAGGAGCGCAAAGCAGGTGGTTCCGTACATCATGCGGTACATGCCGTCTTCGGTCTCTTCGTCCAGCCGTCGGGTGAAGAGGCCGGAAACGATGTAGAAAAAGCCGATGGTTCCGGCGACGAAGGTGGCGACATAACCGAGGGTGATGGTGATGACGTGGGTGGCAAGCCAGAAGCGGGTGTCGAGCACGGCGCGCATCTGCTGCATGGTGTCGCCGTCGCCCGCGAGGAAGTGGGCAATGAGCAGGGTCGAGAAGCCGGCGATACCGCCGACGAGGTTGCCGATGCCCGCCGCTTTTTTACGGAAGCCGAGTTCAAGGACGATTGCGGCGAGCACCGCCCCCCAACCGATGAAGATCGCGGAGGAATAGAGGTTGGTAACGGGCGGGTAGCCGGACAGGAAGCTGCGCGCCACGATGGCGAAGGTGTGCGGCACGAATGCCACGATCATCAGCGTGAGCGCCGCGGCGAGCATGCCGTCCTTGCGGAAAAGCCAACCGAAGGCGCTGAGCACGAAGACCAGCAGATAGAGCTGGGCCGATTTCATGAAGGCGCCGAGCCGGTTGTAGAAAACCTCGAACGAAATCTTTTCAAGGGCCGCCGGATTTTCGGACCGCAAGGTTTGGTTGTATTGATCGAGTTGCTGATTGAAGACGGCGGCATTGCCGTCGCGGTAGGCGGCAAGCATGACGCCCATGTGGATGCCCAGCGGATCGACGGAAACCGTGTGGCCGGAGATGCCCTGCATGGCGGGGTGCGAGGCGAGCAGCACGCTCATGAGCGGTCGCCAGCGCGTGTTGCCGGAAGTGGGCGGGATGGCCAGCGGCAGGGAATAGTTTTCCAGTTGCATATAGCGCTGGGCCGTGGCCAGCAATTGCTCCTGCGGAACGGCGGAGGGATCCTCGAACGAGCCGAGCACGTTCTGGAACGTGTAGAGCTTGTTGCCGAGCTTGATGATCTGGCGATCGTAGAGGTCGCGGTCGCGGTTTTCCTTGGCATAGGCGGCGCGGTAGGCGGAGTCGATCCTACCGAGCGAAGGCAGCAGCTCGTTGTAGGAATAGCGGAAGCCCTTGCGCTCTTCGAGGCCGAGATTGGTCAGCACGTCGAGATTCTCGATGCGGACCACTTGGTAGTCGAACGCTTCGGGCCGCCCGGAAACAGCGTCGAGGAACCACTCGACGGCGGAGCGCCTGCCGGCCTGCGTCCGCACGCTTTGCTTGCCGGAAAGAATGGTGAGCATGTTGCGCGCAAGCGTGTCGATCGGCTTCTTGCGGCCTTCGTATTTCACCGGCAGGTGCGCAAAGTCGTCGTAGTGAAAATCGGCTTTTTTTTCGGGACGCACGCCGTTCTGGAAGAACCAGAGGGCGAAGAGGACAACGATGGCGTTGGAGACGATGCGTTTCATCGGGCGTCCCTCCGGAGGTAGCGGTTAAACGACTGGACGAACTGCGCGGTCATGCCAACGAAGACGATCATGCAGGCCAGATAGGGCACCATCCAGGTATCGTTGCGGACGACCTGCAGCACGGTGCCGCCGTCGTCGGGCAGGTAGCCGGACTGGTAAAAGGTACGTCGGGCATAGCGCAAGGGGTTGTTCATCCAGATGCGCAGCTCGCGTTCGACGCCGTCGCCCTCGTTGACCAACAGGATGCGGCTGGAAAAGTCCTTCGGCGTCTGGGTGCCTTCGTATTTTTCGTGCACGAAATCGAGCAGTTTGATCGAGTAGGCGTGGCCGCTCGGCGCTTTGGCATATTCGCGTTTGAAACGGAAATAGGCCGTGTAGTCCTTGCCGCCGAAACTGAAAGTGGTCGGCATGTCCCAAGAGCGATTGACGAAGTTTGGATAGAACCAGAGCGAAAGGATGTAGCGTCCGAGCGAGCGGCCGGACGCGCGGTCGATCAACTCGACATCCACGGCCGGGGCATTGCGCCCTGCGGCGGCGCCGCTGGCCTCGCCGCGTTCCGCGACGTAGAGCCGGGAGCCATACCCCTGGTATTGCGGATACCCGGAGCGGATGCCCTCGGGCACATTTTGCAGCGGTTGCGGCTGGGTGGAATTGACCATGTAGCGGAGCACCTTCACGTCGAACGGCAAGGCCTCGGCCTGGATCAGCGCGCCATCCTTGAGCAGGCGCTGCGGGATGGAGGTGACGGTATCGAATTCGGGATTCGAGGTATCGGCAATGGCCAGTTCCATCTGTTGCGAGCGGTCGAGATAGTTGACGGTCTCGCCCTCTTTGATGGTCATGGTGGCCTCGACCGCAAAGAGGGCCGTGAAGAATTCGCCGATGAGCAGGAAGAGGATACCGCCGTGCAGCAGCACCATGCCCGCGCGGCGGGAATAGAGCAGAACGCAGGCCACGTAAAGCACGACGGCCGCGGCGCTACCCCGCCCCAACCGCAGGAACACCCGCCAAAACGCATCGTCTTCGGTGGCGGCAACGGAGGCCGTACCCCAGCCGAACATGACGCCGACCACCACGAGCACCCCGAGCAACAGCACCACCAGGCCGGCAACCCGGCGCCCGCCCGTGGCCAGCACCTTGAAGGTGGCCGAATGGACGGCCAGCAGGTTGATCGTCAGCAGCAGTCCAATCAGGAAACCGCCGGGAAACGGAATGGCAATGTTCGGGATGCCGAGGTCGCGCGGGAAAAAGACGGGCAAATCGATCATTGCAACATAGCAACGGAAATATTGATCCATCACCGTCCAGATGCCCTGGTCGACCTGCGCGAGCGTCCCGGCAAACACCAGCACCATCGAAAGTGCCAGCAAAACGACCGTCAGCTTCAGCGATTGAAAGAAAGCGATTAATTTATTCATTGGGTAGAATTAGCCACAGATCAATGCGGATGTACACGGATTTTCGTCCGTTCATCCGTGGTTACGGGATTTTGAGGGATTCGAGGAACGTGCGGATGTCGGTGGCATGGGCCTTGAGCTCATCGGCGGTTCCCTTCGCGGTGAAATACCAATATTGGGGAGCAAGATCGACGATTGCGGCGACGATGCCCTGGCCGGTTTCGGGATTGTAGAGTTCGGCATAGCTGACGGCGCGGCCGTCGGCCTGGAAAACCCGGATGTCGGCGGCGATCTGCTCGGCGGAGGTGGGGGCGAGGCCGATCTGGCCACGCCAGCGGTTGACGTTGCTCGTCACATCGCCCATGGAGAGGGAGATGAGATAGAAGTCGATGGAGGTGCCTTCGATGGAATAGCTGACGAGGCGCATGCCGGAGCCGGGCTTTTCCGTCCAAGTTGCCGGAACGTCGGCGGAGAACCCCTTGCCGGCCGGGGCCGCCGCACGCACTTCGGGCGCCGTCATCTGCGGCACCGGGGCGGCGGCGGGCGTTTCCTTGGGAACCTGGTAGGTCTCGATCTGTTCGCGCCCGCAGGCGGTGAGCAACAAAACGGGAAGTATCGTGAATAATGATTTGCGCATGATTCGTTCCTTGGTAGTGATGCGGCAACTATAGGCCAGCGCACCGCAATGTCGATTAATATTATAACGATTGACGCCTATCCGGCCGCGTTGTTGGACAAGCCCCCCATCATTTCGTGTTTTGGCATAGTATGCCGCGGTAAAAACTGATACCTAAAGCAAGATGACAGACAAGAACCACACACACAACGGACTCCACATCAACCTGTTTTTAACCGGCCGCCCGTGCCTGGTCGTCGGCGGCGGCAAGGTCGCCACGCGCAAGATCCGGATGCTGCTCGAGGCCGGGGCGAAGGTCGCGGTGGTCAGCCCCGAAGTCTGCGACGAACTGGGCGGGCTGATCGAACAGGGAAAGGTGACCCACACCGTCCGCCGGTTCGAGGAGCACGACATTACGGGCGCAACCATCGTGTATGCCGCCACCAACAGCCGGGGCATCAACCGCAACGTGCTGGGGGCCTGCCGCGAGAAAGGCATCCTTTGCTGCTGCGTCGACGGGAACTGGGCGGAGAGCGACTTCTCGACGCCCGCCACCGCGCGCCACAACAACCTGATCCTCTCGGTTTCGTCCGGCGGCAACGACTGCCGCCAATCGAAGATGGTCAAGAACAGCATGTCGCGCCACCTGCGGATGATGGAAACGGCCCAGCTGGTGGTGGTCGGGACCGACCACAACCACCTGACCGTCGAGGAGCGCGAGCCCTATCACCTGACCGGGCACAAGTTCGAGCGGGCCGGATTCATGATCAACCAGCTGTGGGGCATCCACGAGTTCATGATCCTCAACACCTGCAACCGCGTCGAGGTCGTCGCCGTCGTTTCGGAGGAGACCTCGAAAAACGGCATCCTGCGCCACGTCATGGGGTTCCCGAACCTGAAAGAGGACAAATACTACCTCAAGACCGGCTTCGACGCCTTCGAGCACCTCTGTCTCGTCACGGCGGGCATCCTCTCGCAGACGCCCGGCGAAAACCACATCACGGCGCAGATCAAAGACGCGCTCCAAACCGCCAAGCAACGCAGCTGGGCGGGCAACATGATCCAGGAATGGATCTCCTCCGCCCTGTTCGTTTCCAAGGCCATCAAGAACGACGTGGCCCCGCTGCTGCACAGCTACGAGATCGAAGACCTCGCCCTGCGCTACCTGGAAGCGCAAGGCAAAGACCTGCAAGCCTCCACCCTGATGGTGCTCGGCGCAGGCATGATCGGCAAAGGCATGGTGAACGACAGCCGCTCCAAAGTGGCCAAAATCATCTGGTGCTACCACGTCAACAAGCCCGAGCTTCCCGCCGACTGGAACGGCAGCGTCGAACTCTGCACCTTCAACGACATGAAAAACCGCATCACCGAAGCCGACATCATTGTCAGCGCCACCGATGCGCCCGGCCACATCCTGCACATGGCGCATGCCCCCTTCTTCAACCAGGAACGCCCCGTCACCGTCATCGACCTCGGCATGCCGCGCAACATCGCCCCGGAACTCGACAACCTTTCCGACGACGTCAGCGTGGTCGATCTCGACGGACTCAAATATTGGTACCGCCGCGAGCTCACCGACATGAACGAAGTGCTCACCCGCAGCCGCGCCATCACGACCGCGAACAAGGAGCTCTACGATAAAATCGCCAAAAGCTTCAAGGGCGGACACGCAGCCGAGTAGCTTGGGTTTGGGGAAAACCGCCGACCTCGGCCGCACCTCGGCCCGCTAGAAGAAACGACCCAGCCGGCCGAACGCGTTCCACGGTCCGCTCCAGTTCTCTTTATTCCTACTCCACCCGCAACCGGATAAACTGTTGCGGCCAAGGGGCCGCGCCGGTCAGATTGGTGGACGACGTCGTGCAGTAAAACGAAGTCTCCTCGATCCAGCCATTGGTCGACGTCAGCGAATCGATGCGTTCCAGATGGTTGGAGGTACCCAGGAAAAGATCGGAGTAGAGCAGGGTATAATCGGAGCCGACGATCCCGCCCCCCACGCACCGCGGCGCGTCGGGGGTAACCTTCCTTCCATCGGTACGCACGATGACCGCATCGTCGCCGTCGCCGTCGTCGGACGGAACCCAAACCATATAGGACGTTCCCGCGAAGAAGCGTCCTTCCCCGGCAGGAATGGTCGACGAGAAGGCGGCCTCGTCCGCAGTCGGAGCCAGCAGGAACCATGGGGTCAGCGGGTTGAGCTGCTTGTCGTAGAAGCGCGCCTTGGACACACCATTGCTCGGTGAGACAAAGGAGGTCAGCGAGACCAAATAGCGCTGGCCATCGAAGGAAAGGGTCGGAAACATTTCGGATTCCATCGGCGAGTCGGCAATCGCAATGCGATTGGTCGCGACAACCCCTGCGGAGGAAACAAAACGGGCGCTGAGATCCCACTGCTCCTCCCCCTCCCCGACCGGCAGCGCGTCATGGAACAAGACCGTGAATTTTTCGCCATCCCAGCAGACGGCGGTCGGATTGGAACTCGGCAGGTCGTTTTGGTCGATCACGAAGTTGCTGCCGACCCTGCCAACCCCCAGCGCAACCAACTGGCCATAGACGTCTTCCCCGTCATACATGCCGGACCGGCGCTCGGCCGAAAAGACGACCAGGAATTTGCCGTCGCCGTAGGCCATGGAATAGTTGCCGTCGTCCTCGTTGGGCGTGTCCACGGCAATGGAAATCTCGGCGGTTCCCAGCGTACCGTCCGATTTGACAAAGCGGCCGTAAAGATCGGGATTTTCGCCCCGGCGGTAATCCTGCCAAACCTGGAGAAACCAATTGTTTCCAAAGGGAATGCGGGCGATGTCGCTCGGGTAGGCATTGCCCGGCGAAGCGCTGATTTGGAAGGGGGAACCGATGGCGATGCCGTCCGTTCCCAAGCGCTGGCCGAAAAGCTGCCAGCCCGTCCCGACATAGCCGCTCCACGTGAGCAGATAGGTGCCGGCACCATACCCAATCTGCGGCGTATTCCCGTAGATACCGAGGTCGATCCGGTTGCCGACCGGTCCCTCGTCGGGATCGACGAACTGGAAGTGGAGCTTATTGGTTTCACCGCTTTCGATTCCAACGAGCACGTTGGTGCCGTCGAACGCCGGGCAGACTCCGCCGCCTTCCGGACCCGACTGCCCCGCGATGGGGAAAGATTCACCCGTTCCGCCCTGCACGCCGGCGGCCATCGCAAAAAAAACAACCCACGCCCAACCACCCTTCCTTGCCCATCCGATTCCAATTTTCATGATGCTCCTTTCCCCAGTTGAAACACATCAATCAACAGAGCGGCAAAAACGCGTTATCAACGCTCCGTCTTTTTCCCGCAAAATATGCTTTCCCCCATCCAAGTCAACCGCATTTTCCTGCCGCGCATTCCCCCGTTGCCGTGCGTTGCATTTGCAGCCTGAATCAGTAAAGTCGGCACAATGAATCCCATTATTCTAAGGACAGGCACCCGACCAAGTAGACTCGCTCTGACCCAGACGCGCGGGGCGCTCAAACGCATCGAAAACCTGCTCGAGGGCGTGGCCTTCGAAATGGTACCGATCACCTCCGTCGGCGACACCGACCGCACGACCGATCTACGCGAAAGCCCGGCCGACTTCTTCACCCGCGAACTCGACGGCGCTTTGCTCAACGGCGACGTCGACCTGGCTGTACACAGCGCCAAGGATTTGCCGGAGCCGATGCCCGACGGCATCGACTGGTTCTGGCTCCCCTGGCGCGAGGAGCCGCGCGACGCGCTGATCCTGGCCAAGGGGAAGCGCGTTGCCGACCTGCCGGAAAACCCGGTCATCGGCGTCAGCTCCGAACGGCGCGAAGCCTACTGCGCCAAACGCTTCCCGAACGGCATCCAGAAAAACATCCGCGGCAACATCGAAGAGCGCATTGCGCAGGTCGACCGCGGCGACTTCGATCTCGTTGTGATGGCCGCGGCGGCGCTGTTCCGCCTCGGGATCGAAGAGCGCATCACCGAATGGATTCCGCTCGACCAACTGGAGGTGCCCGATGGCCAGGGCTACCTCGCGATCACCTTTCGCGAGGGCGACGAACGGCTGATGGCCTTGCGCAGCCTGTTCATGCACGCCGTCACCTTCGCCGGGGCGGGCGTCAGCAACAAGGAGCTGTGCACCATCGCCACCCTGCGCGCGCTCCGGCAGTGCGACCTCTGCCTCTACGACTCGCTCATCGATGCCTCCCTGTTGGACGAGCTCCCGGCGCACGCGCAGGCGATCGATGTCGGCAAGCGCTGCGGGGCGCACAGCAAAGAGCAGCACGAAACAACCCGGCTGCTCTGCGAATGCGCCCGGCAAAGCAAACGCGTCGTGCGGCTCAAGGGCGGCGACCCGGGCATCTTCGGGCGTCTCGCCGAGGAAACCGAAGCCCTCGAAAAGCTTGGCATCCCCTTCCGCGTCATCCCGGGCATCAGCGCTCTGCAGGCCGCCACCACCGGAACGGGCATGCTGCTCACGCGCCGCGATGTTTCGTGCGGTTTCGTGGCGCTCACCCCGCGCAAGAGCGGCGGCGCCCTCGCCCGATGCGACGCCGCAATGAAAAGCACGCTGCCGACCATCTACTACATGTCGATCCGCGCCATCGACCGCATTGCCGAACAGCTGCTCGAAGACGGCCATTCGCCCAACACGCCGGCCGCCATCGTCTACAACGCCGGCGGCGAGGATGAACGGGTTTTCAAGCTGACGATCGGCGAGTTGCCGCACCACGCGCAAAACCACTGCATCCGCCAACCCGGCCTGATTCTCGTCGGCGACATCACCACCTATGGCTACAAAACCGATCTCGGGGCCTTGCAGGGCAAGAAGATTCTGCTCACCTGCTCCGCCGCCATCCAGCAAAAGGCGGTCGACCTCGTGCACGACCTGGGCGGACACCCCGTCCAGTTTCCGCTGATCAAGCTCAAGAGCCGCCACCCGGTTGAACTGGATTGTCCGTCGTTCGACTGGCTGGTGGTCACCTCCCCCTCCTCCGTTCGCGCGTTCATGGAACTCGTGGAGCGGCAGCAGATCGACTACCGAACCCTCCCCAAAATCATGGTCTGCGGGCGCGGCACCGCCGCCGAGTTCGCCGAATACGGCATCCGCGTCGATGCCCAGCCGGAAGGGAACTTCAGCGCCGAGTCGCTCAAACGGCTTGGGAAGGAACTCCTGAAGCCCGGCGACCGCGTGCTGCGCGTCCGGTCCGACAAAGCCGGCCCCGACCTCGCCGAAGCCCTCCGCGAAACCGGGGCCGAGGTGGCCGATGCGATCATCTACGACAACCAACCGGTCGTACACGACGAGTTGCCGGACTTCGACGCCGTCTTTTTCGCCAGCGCCTCCGGCGTTGAATCCTTCATCGTCCAATGGGGTATCGAGTCGCTGACCGCCAAAACCACGGTCGTGATCGGCAAACCGACCGCCGCCGCACTCCGCGCCCAAGGTCGCGAACCCGAAATCGTTGCGCAGGAATCCACCATTCCCGGCGCCATCCAAAATCTCGCAACGCACTGGGTCGGCAACCGCATACGCGCTTAATTTTTGTTATTAACATATTGTTTCTTTACTAAACCATTCGGCGGGTGTAACTAGGTTCCCATGCTCCTTGTCCGAACACTGTTGATCTCAGGCTTGATTGGATGGACCGGCACCGCGTCCCATGCCATCACGCTATCGAATATTGTCGAGGGCGTGACGGAGCATGGGTACTCGAACCATCTGGCCCGGCTCTACACCCACATCGGCGAAAGCCGCGGCTTTACGGATGGCGACAGCCCGCGCACCCCGCTTCCGCAGCACGACCTGGCGTGCGACTACATGGTCTCGAACTTCACCGCCTGGGGCTACGATACCTGGCTCGACCCGTTCGAGTTCGACGTCAACTTCACCTACGACAACGATTCGAACAGCTATCACTATGCCGATTGCAACAACGTGGTCGCCACCAAGTGGGGATCCGGCGGAACCAACGTCTTCCTGCTGATTGCGCACTACGACTCGGTGGACAGCGGACACCGCAACGTGACGATGGGCCCCGGCGCGGACGACGGCGCCAGCGGTGTCGCCGCCCAGCTGACGATTGCGGAAGCCATCAAGGATTATGTCTTCAAAGACACCATCGTCTTTGTGGCATGCGATGCGGAGGAAAAGGATTACCAAGGTTCCATTTATTTCCGCAACAACCACGTTACAGAGAACCCCGCCGAAACCAACGCCACCACCTTCCTGAAGTCGGCCATCCGGGCCTGCGTCAACCTCGACACGATTGCCTACGACGACACGAACAACGTCCCGCAAGTCGTTATCGGCACGCTCAGCGGATGGAACCCGGTCGTGACCGCAGTCTCATCCGCAATGAGCAAATACACCGAACTGACTCCACGATTCAAAACCGGGTACGACTCCAGCGACCACATTTCCTTCGCCAACATCGGAATCGATTCGATCCATGTCATCGAATACGACTTCAGCGACTATTGGGGCGATGGATTTACGCCCAATCCCAACTATCACAGCGACTTCGACGCGATCGATGCGCCGAACTATTTGAAGTTCGACTATGCCGCCGAAGTGACCAAGGGCATCGCCGGCGCGCTCTGCGAATACGCAACGCCCATTCCGCCCGCGACGCTCATGGAGACGGTCGGCAGCAACGCCGTAACCGTGAGCTGGATCTGTGCGCCGAATGTGGATTACCGCCTTTACGGCGCGTGCAACCTGGCATCGAACGACTGGACCTTCATCCAGGATATTCCGGCAACCGGCATGGTCACCGAACTCCGCGTCGAACTCGATCTGGCCTGTGTACCGCAGACCATGTTCAAGGTGATCGGCGAATAGAAGAAGTTGCGCCCGTGCCCCGGTGCTGTAAAGTGGGCGCATGATTTCCCTGGATCCCAACCCGACGCCGCAGGCCGCGAAAACGACCGATGATTTTTTCGAGCCGGGCGGTTTGTTCGAACGGCATTGCACCGGCAACGGGATCGATTTCGAGCTCCGGCCCCAGCAACAGCAGATGGCACGCGCGGTGGCCGACGCCGCCGGGTTCGGCCACCACTTGGCCGTCGAGGCGGGCACCGGGGTCGGCAAGAGCTTCGCCTATCTGGTTCCGCAAATCCTGACGGCGCTCGAGCACGAGACGCGCTGCGTGATCGCCACCTACACCATCACGCTGCAGGAACAGCTAATGCACAAGGATATCCCCTTCGTGCGCGCGGCCCTCGGGCGCGAGTTCAAGGCGGTGATGGTCAAGGGCCGCTCGAACTATCTCTGCCTGCTGCGCCTGCAGCGCGCGCGCCGCACCAGCGGCGACTTGTTCGACGCCACGCGCGAAGGGCAGCTCGACAAAATCTATGCCTTGGCCCAGGCCGGCAAACTCGGCGACGGCTCCCACCAGGAACTCGCCGAACAGCCCGACCACGAGGTGTGGGGCGCCATCTGCGCCGAACACGGCAACTGCCCGGGCAAGCGCTGCCCGTTTTACAAGCAGTGCTACTACATCAACGCCCGGCAAGAGATGCAGAACGCCCAGGTGCTGGTGGTCAACCACGCGCTCTTCTTTTCCGAGCTGGCGCTGCGCGCCGAGGGCGCGGCCATGCTGCCGCCCTACGGCTACGTCGTCTTCGACGAAGCGCACCAGATGGAACAGGTCGCCTCCTCGCACCTCGGCATCCGGCTCTCGCTCTACCAGATCGAATACTGGGCGCGACGCCTCCATTCCGAAAAGCGGCGCGGCCTGCTCTCCGTGCTGCGCGACGGCAAGGGCACCTTCATGGTCGACCAGATCCGCGAATCGGCCGAAACCTTCTTCGAAGCCGTCAAGCGGCACCTCAAGCTCGGTGCCGACAAGGGCCAGCAACGCGTCTTCGAGCCGCTGCCGATCGAAACCGACCTGCCGCTGAAGATCACCAACCTCTGCACGCACCTCAAAATGGTCACCGCCACGACCGACAACGAGGACACGCAAGCCGAGGTCAAATCGCTCCGCAACAAGGGGCTTGAGCTGCGCGACACGATTGAATCGTTCCTCAAGCAATCGCTCGAAGGGCAGGTCTACTGGGCCGAAATCCAGGGCCGCCGCCGCGTTCCGATGCTCTTTTCGGCACCGGTGGACGTTGGGCCGATCCTGCGCGAAGTGCTGTTCGAGGAGATCCCCTGCGTGGTCATGACCAGCGCCACGCTGGCGGTCGGCAACAACCTGGAATATTTCCGCCACCGCGTCGGCGCCAACGACTGCCAGGAACTGCGCGTCGGCTCGCCGTTCGACTATTCGCGCCAGATGCAGATCCAGATTCCGGTCAACATGCCGCCGCCCTCTACGGCCGATTTCGAAGAAAAGGCGACGGTGGCCATCAACCATTTCGTGGGCGAGAGCCGCGGGCGGGCCTTCGTGCTTTTCACCAACACGCGCTTCATGCGCAAGGTGGCCGACGAACTGAAAGCCGACTTCGAAGACGAGGGCTACGAATTTCTCGTGCAGGGCACGGGCATGCCCCCCAAGCTCATGCTCGAAAGGTTCCGCAACCACGATGCGGCCGTGCTGTTCGGCCTCGACCGCTTTTGGATGGGCGTCGACGTGCAGGGCGAGGCGCTGAGCAACGTGATCATCACCCGCCTCCCCTTCGCCGTGCCGGACCACCCGCTGATCGAGGCGCGGTTCGAGGCCATCGAGGCGCGCGGCGGGAACCCATTCAAGGAATATTCGCTCCCCGAGGCGGTGCTGAAGTTCCGCCAAGGGGTTGGCCGCCTGATCCGCAGCGGCAGCGACCATGGCACGGTCACGATTCTCGACAGCCGCGTCTGCAACCAGTGGTATGGCAGGCTGTTCCTGGAATCGATCGAGGAGTGCCCGGTCGAACAGGTGCAGGTGCCGGGGCTTTCATGATTTCGCCCCGCGGCGCCTTCAATTGAACGGGAAGAGGATGGCTTGATCGAACGGGGTTGCAACCAGCGCGCCGATCTCAAACAGCATCTCATCGGAGCGCTCTTCGATCGATGCCGCGGGTTGCTGGATTTCCGCCACCGGAACGGGAGCCCGCAAATCGAGTACGCTGGCGATCGAAATCGCCAGACCCATAGAAACCAATGTACCGAAGGCAATCATAGTCAAGGCGCCGCCGAAACCTCGTCCGGCCGACGCCCATTTTAAATAGCCCGTTTTATGCCAGGAGGAAACAAAATTTCTTGGGGCAGAATGCGCAGCCTGCCTGCGCAGCGCGGGCGCTACTCGGCCAGCCGCACGCCGAGGCGGTAGAACTGCGACTGTCCGGCGCGCGTCTCGTTGGTGTCGGTGAAGCTGTTGGCCGGGTACGGCAGGTCGCCGGAAATATCGTTCTCCGCGAACGGCTCGTACCTCAGGTTGTTCGACCACATCACGTTGTAGATGCGCCCCTCGACCGAGGTCCAGTTGAGCGTAAACGGCACCGCGCCGTCCGCATCCATGGAATAGGTCGTCACTTCGAACACCGATGCCGCGTCGTCCGGAATCGTCCCCGCAACATACTCGGTTAGGTTATCGGCCCCGTCGTGGTCCGCATCCGCCGTCGCCACGGCCCCCGTCGCGCTGCTGAAATACTGCTTCTCCCAATAGTCGGGCATGTCGTCGCCGTCCGAATCACTGGAAATCCCGGACATCAACAACGAGTATTCTTGCTCGCTGCCCAGCAGCGTACCCTCGCAATCAACAATGATGGTGTACAACCCGGTGGAGGGAGAGGCAATATAGACCTGTTCGACGTTGTCCACATCGTTCACCCCTCGGGTCGCGGCATTTTGCGGATTGGATTTATCCAGCACATAGGGATAGACCGTGGTTCCGCCAGGGCCGACCACTCTTAAATTGAGATCATTGATCAGATCCGGCAGTTCATCATAATTTTCGCTGGCGGCAGGATCGGTCCAGCAGAGCGTCACGCGCAGCGGCTCGTCTCCGCCCACCAACACCGTGTAGGCGTGCGCAGCATCCGCCGTCGTCAATTCGGCCTCGGTCAAACGGCTGAGATTCTGATCGGCATAATCCGCCAGCAGATCCGCCGCCGCCTGGGTATTCATCAGTCCCCAGCCGAACTTGTAGTCGGGCCCGGCATTGCCCAGGTCGTCGGCGGTATGGATGATCAAGCCCTTGAGCGTACTCGCCCACATGGCCCCGTTCGAAAACAGCTCCTTATAGTATTCCACCAGCAACGCGGCCGATCCACTGGCATTGGGGCACGCCATGCTGGTGCCGCTCCAGCCCGATTGCACATAGGTGAAATCATCGCTCGAATAGGTGGAATACAGTTCCCATCCGTTCGCCACAATATCCGGCTTGATGCGCCCGTCATCCACGGGGCCCCAGCTGCTGAAATAAGTCATGGTTGCGCCGGCGAGCGATCTCGTTGAACCCGAAACGGCATCCTTCACGGCGCCAACGGTCATGACGTTTTTCGCTACGCCAAAATAGGAAATCGTATCGTAGCCCGAGCCTGATTCGGTTTGGTCGTTGCCCGCGGCAATGAACGGAAGATAATAGCGTTTCCCATGGATCAGATTGTCGAGGTTGTCGACGTCCTCCATGTATTGGCCAAAATACGCGGTTGCCTCCAACAGCCCATAGGAATGGTTCGAAAGATAGATCTTCCCCGATTGGTTCGCGGCCGAGGCCGCCGCAAGGCTCATCTCGGAAAGGTCATAGTCCCACCCATAGGAATGCACGGTGATGGACGGGGCCATGCCAAGGGCGGCGGAATCGACGCCCGAGGCCGCAATGGTTCCCGTCACATGCGTGGCGTGGTCATCGATGCCCGAAGAACCATCCGTACTATCGGTTCCCTTTGCCGTCACCCGACTGCCAAACTCCTGATGCGTCGTCCGGGCCGATCCCCCGTCCCACACGCCAATCGTGACGCCGGAACCATTCAGGTTATAGGGCGCGGTATCGCGCACCTGACTTGCGGCGGTGGAAATCCCGGCATATGCATTGAGCGTCGTATAGTAGAGCGGCACCCCGTTGCGGATCGCCATGAGCTGAATCGTTTGGTTTCCGCGCTTTTCGCGGATCGGCACCCCATGCTTTTTAGACCACGCTTCGACCTCCTGCCGATCC
>NZ_JBFJYW010000044.1:0-17048 GCF_041622395.1 Pontiella sp.
CCGCCGCCGTTCCTGCCGTGGCGATACCGGTTGCCCTGCGCCGAGCCGATGGTGGCCGAAAAGACGATCAGCAGAAGGATGGTGGTTTGCACTTTCATGACGCGCTCCTTGATTGGGGTTCCACGGGTAGTACACGCGACAGCCCCGAATGGTCACATTGGGCTATGGCTCGCCTGCGGCCCAGAGAGTCGCATGGATGGTTTCGAAATCCTTGCCGTCGCGGAGTCCGGCCCGGACGAGGTCGACCACGCGGAAGATCTCGAACCCCGCCAGATCGCGATCGAGGAAATCGTTCATGAGAAGAAGAGTCTGCCCGTCGGCGAGCCCGGCAAGCGTGAGGGCCTCCCCGGCTTCCACAACGTGGATCATGCGGCCATAGCGGAAACCGCCCGGACGGGAAAACAGGTGCTCGAAGACCTCGATCGGCAGCCCGCTTTCGATGGCCATGCAGGTGTGCATCATCAGATGGTCGTGCTGCCCGCCGCGGCGGCTCCGAGCGGCCATGATCAGCCGGTCCGCCTGCCGCATGCCCTGCAGACGCCGGTCGGCGGCTTGTTGAACCTCCGCCCAGCCAACATGCTTGGCGAGCCCCTCTTCGATCCGGAGCAACACGCAATCGGCCGAAAGCTTTTCGTCGTGGGCGGCAAAGACCGGGCCGAAGAGGGTTTCGGCCTCGGCCAACGGCAGGTCGGCGGCACGGCAGGCGGCCATGGCGCGGTCCACCCGCTCTTCCGAAAGCCCGATGCGCAGATTCTTTGCGCGAAGCTCGCGCCAGCTCTTCGACTGGGCCGCGGCGGGATGTGCCGCGGCCATGCCGCAAAGCAGCAACCCGATGGCGATCCACCTATGCATTGTTGTCCTCATAATAATTGATCACGGTGTTGACCCGCCCAAAGCCGTCGGGGCGGTGCGACGCGCCCTTGGGGTCGGCCACCCAGCGTTCGCCGTCGACCAGGAAAATATATTCGTGGCGGCCCTCCGGCAGCTCGACGGTCGCGGTCCAGTGGCCCGACGCGTCGGGGCCGTCGAGCACGATGTCGCCCATCTTCCAGTTGTTGAAGGTGCCCAGCAGCTCGACCTTGTCGGCGCCGGGGGCATGGAGCTCGAAATGGAAGCCGACTTGCCCCTGCACGTTGGCGGGCTGGAACCGGCCCGTGGCCAGGAGAATCAGCAACGTTGCCGCCGCGCCCGAGAGCGCAGGCGCAATCCAGCGCCCCTGCGACGGCCACCAACCGCGCGGTTGCGTCTTTCGCCATTGCGGCAGCGCCTCCATCACCCGATCGGCAAACCCTTCCGGCGCCCTGGTGCGATGCCGCTTCAACCGCCCGGCCATCTGGTCTTTATTATCCATGGTTCAAAATCTCCGCCAGTTGCTTTCTTGCCCGCATCACGCGCATCTTGGCCGCGCTGATCCCGATGCCGAGAATCGCGCCGATCTCGTCGTACGCCATTCCCTCCATGAACTTCAGCCGCAGCGGCGCACACAGTTTGGGCGGCAGTTGCGCCAGCGCCGCTTCCAGCGCTTCGTAGTCGGGGGGCGCCGCATCGCCTGCCACCTCCCCTTCCTTCAAATAGTTTTCCTCGACCGCCCGCCGGCGCGTCCGCTTCCGGAACAGGTTTTTCGTTTGGTTGGCGCAAATGCGCAGCAGCCACGATTTGAAGGAGTAGTCCGGATTGTACTGCTCCAGCTTTGCATAGGCTCGAATGAAAGCGTCCTGCGCCATATCCGCCGCGTCCTCGTGGTTGCGCGTCATCCCCACGGCCAACCCGTAGACCGAGTCCTGATGGCGACCGACCAGTTGCGCAAATGCGTCCCGGTTACCCTCCAGGCAGGCGCTCACCAACTCCTGGTCTGTCCGTTCATCCATGGCCACGTTCTATCCTCTATACACGCCGACGTTCCAAATCGTCACATCGCGTAACGGGAAGAGTGTATGCGTACGCCCCGCGCGGATCAACCATCGATCAAGCCGCAGGAACGAAGCGCCGGGCGCGAATGCGGCGGCCTTTTCGGCGCTCCACAAAAAAACCCCGCCATCATTGCTGATAGCGGGGTTGAAGATGGCTCCTGCGGCTGGATTCGAACCAGCGACCAAGTGATTAACAGTCACCTACTCTACCGCTGAGCTACGCAGGAATACTCAAAAGAGGCGCACAAGGTACAGGAATCCCCGATCTTGTCAATACCCCGAAACCAACTTTTTTGAATCTAATTGCATCGGTCCAAGCGCCGGTTTTTCTAACTTATTTCCTGGCGGCCCTTTATCGCACGAGCGAGGGTTGTTGCGTCGGAATATTCGATGGCGCTTCCGGCCGGAAGACCGAAGGCGATCCGCGAAATTTTGACCGGGCGGGTGGAGAGAACCTCTTTCAAATAGCTGGCCGTGGCATCGCTCTCGACATCGGTTCCCAGGGCGATCAACACCTCGGAAATGCCTTCGGCGGCGATGCGGCCGAGCAGTTTGTCGACCCGCAGATCGGCAACGCCGGTTCCCTGCATCGGCGAGAGGCGGCCCATGAGCGCATGGTAGCGGCCCTGGAACCCGCCCGACTCTTCGATTTTCATGATATCGGCCGGGGACTCGACGACGCAGAGGATGTGCGCATCTTTGCGGTGGCGGGAGCAGAGCTCGCAGGGATTGATGGACGCGAGCGTCACGTTTCCGCACCGCTCGCAGTTGGCAATCCCGTCGTCGGCCTCCAGCAGCGCGTTGGCCAGAATGCGCATCAAGCCCTTGCCGTCTTGCACCAGCGCCATGGCCATGCGCTCGGCGGTGCGCCGGCCGATGCCGGGCAGACGGCTGAGCGCCGCAACAAGATTATCTAGAGGAACCAGATGCTGCATCGGAAAAAATCCTAATCCGGCCAAGCCGGAACTCAATTTAACCGCCCGCTGCGCCGAGGGTACGGAGCAGCGGTGCTGAACACGCCCCTAAAAAGGGAGTCCGCCCGGCAGGCCCATGCCGCTCGTCAATTTGCCCATCTCCTTGGACATGGTGTCCTGCGCGGAGGTCAGCACGCCGTCGACGGCCGCAAACACGAGGTCTTCGAGCATCTCGACGTCTTCGGGATCGACGGCGTCGGGGTTGATCTTGATGCTTTTGATTTTCATATCGCAGGTCGCCACGGCCGTCACCATTCCGCCGCCGGCGGAAAACTGGACCTCGGTCTTGGCCAGTTCGTCCTGCTTTTTCTTCATGTTTTTCTGCAGGTCCTGGGCCTGCTTCATCATTTTCATCATGTTCATGATTTTAGTCCTTGGTTTTTAGTCCTTAGAGACGGGTTAAATCCAATCCGGCAGCCGGGATTGCGCTGCATCCACGGGTCACTCCCGTATATCGACAATCGCGCCATTGAACGCATCCACGACGGTTTTCACAATGGGATTCGCATACCATTTCTGCTCTTTTGTGAGCATCACCGTATCCTCCGGCCCCTGATCGGACACGGGGCTGTCGGACGGCAACGGGCGGCGGTCGTCGGCCTGGAGCGGTTCGTAGGCAACGGAGAGCATGCGGCCGATATGCCGATCGACCGCGCGGGCAAGCGCGAGCTTGGTGCGGGCATCCTCGAGACGCGAGCAATCGCCGGAGAACTCGGGATCGAACCCGACATAGAGGTGGGTATCATCGGTGCGCAACGGCGCGGTGTTGAGCAGATAGCTCTTTGAGAGGGCATCGGCCTTGCCGACCTGATCGATGATGGCGGGCCACTGGGCGAAGAGCCGTTCGATTTCGTCAGCCGCAGCTATCTTTTTTTTTTGGCCGCCCGCGGCGTAGGAGGGGGTGGTTTCGGCCAAGGCGGATGAAGCTACTGCGCCGGATTTAAAGTTTTTTTTTAGGTCGGCCACCTGTTTGAGCAGCTCGTTGATGGAGACCGTTTCGGCGGCGCGGGAGCACCGGATTAGCCCGGTTTCAAGCAGGGTTTTCTTGGAGAGCGCGTAGCGCATGCGGCCATCGGCCTCGACCAAGGCATCGATGATGCGGAGGACGCGCCCGGCCTCGGTGGCCGGCGCCTGGGCCTGGTAGAACTCCAGCTGGGACTCCGGCAGCTCGAGCGCGACGGCGCCTTGCCCGGCATAGAGGACGACCAGCAGGTTGCGGAAGCTTTCCAGCAGCTCCATCACGACGCGTTGCAGGTCCTTGCCGCTTTGGTCCATTTCGGAAACGATGTTGATGATCGCCGGCACCTCCGATTTGAGGATGGCGACGGTCAGGTTTTCGAGCACATGGCGGGAGACCAGGCCGAACACGGCCAAGACATCCTCTTCCTCGATTTCCTTGCCGCGGAAGGAGATGATTTGGTCGAGGGCGGATTCGGCGTCGCGCAGGCCGCCTTCGGCGCCGCGGGCGATGGCCAACAGGGCATCTTCGCTGATGGCGATGCCCTCTTCCGCGCACCCGGAGCGCAGGCGGTCGACGATATCCTGCACCGAGATGCGGCGCAGATCGAACCGCTGGCAGCGGGAGAGGATGGTGGGCAGCACCTTGTGGACGTCGGTGGTGGCAAAAATGAATTTAACGTGCGCGGGGGGCTCCTCGAGCGTCTTGAGCAGCGCGTTGAACGCCTGCGTCGAGAGCATGTGCACTTCGTCGATGATGTAGATCTTGTATTTGCCGCGGGCCGGGGAATAGCGGGCGTTGTCGCGCAAGTCGCGCACCTGGTCGACGCCGTTGTTGGACGCCCCGTCGATTTCGATGACATCGAGGCTGTTGCCGGCCATGACTTCCTTGCAGGAATCGCAGACGTCGCACGGATGGGGGGTTGGCCCCTTCTCGCAGTTGAGGGCCTTGGCCAGGATGCGGGCGGTGGTGGTCTTCCCCGTTCCGCGGGAACCGACGAACATATAGGCGTGCGCAACGCGGTCGGTCTCGATCGCGTTGGTGAGCGTCTTGGTGACGTGGCCCTGGCCGACAACGTCGGAGAACTGCTGGGGGCGCCATTTTCGTGCTAGAACTTCATATGCCATATTGTTTCGCAATGCGTATCCGAACCGCCGGATACGGTTCATCCCTTCTGCGGCAGGGCAACGAAAGGGCTCCCGGCCAGCGCTCCCGCCAGCGATTCCGAACACCCGAAAAACATGGTTTACCGCTGCTGCCTTCCGACCCTGACGGGGTTCGCCCGTTCTCGTCATCCGGATGCCAACGTTCAACACGCGTGCCGGGAACCGTCTCGTTGTCCTCCCGTTTCAAGAGAAGAAGGGGGAAGATACAAGGGCGGTGTTGGCAAGGCAAGCCCGACGCCCCGGAAACTGTGCAAAGCCTGAGGCAAAGCCCGGACAACCGGCGTGGCTCAGCGGTAAAAGGGAATCAGCCGTTTCAAGCTAGCACACTGGAAACCTTAAACTTTCGGATGATTTTCAACCACCCGCTTCGCTAGAGGTCACAGAGACACAGAGTTCAGAACAGGCTATGCAAAACAGGCTCTTACTCCGGCGGATGGGCGGGACAAACTCCTTACCGCATTGAGTATCAGTGCCCATCTGAGGCAATTCCTTCCGCTGGGGCGGAATTGTGTGGTTCCATTCCCGGATTTAGGTTGAAAGCATGGTATAGACGCCGCACCCCCGCCCCATAATGGATACCATGTTGTAATCCGTCATCGCTCATTGCTCCTGGCCGAGCTTCTTGCAGGGCGCGCTTCCGTCAGTCCGCCCGACGCAGCAACAGGAGGCCGCCAATCTGCCCCAGGACGATCGGGACCCAAGGCAAGAGCCAGGGGTGGAGCTGCGGGGATTTGTCGAAGGTGTCGGAAAGAATGATGAAAATGTAGTAGACGAACATGATGACGAGACTGACCAACATTCCGGCCGAGGATTCCTTGCGGTGCGACTTGATGCCGAGCGGAATGGCGACGAGCACGAACATCAGCGGCGAAATCCCGAGGCAGATGCGCTGGTGCAGCTCCACCATATCCTTGGAGTGCTCCACCGCCATGTCGCGCTTCTTCATCCACTTCTGATCGGACTCCGGGTTGCGGATGCGGTAGATCAGCTCGGTGACCGTCATGTTCTTGCGTTTTTTCGTGATGGTTTTGCTCCCCATCATGTCCTTGAGACTGAAGCGATAGGGGAATTTCTCCAAATTCACATAGTAGACCTCCTCGGAGTCGCCTTTCTTGCGGGAATCCTCGATCCGGACATCGAACAGATCGACCTTCAGCAACTCCTTGGCCTGATCGGTGGTCATGATTCCGCTATCGGCGCGCACGGTCCGGACCACCTCCCCCTTGGAATCGACCTCGTACACGATCAAATCCTTGACGCGGTTTCCGTTTTTCTTGCCGACGTAAATCATGAAGCCGGGGATATCGCGGATGAAACGGCCCTCTTCAAGCAGCTTGATTGGGTCCTCGACGCCCATGTTCTTGAGCAGCTTGCGGGTTTCGTAGGTGGTGTTGGGATAGACGACGAAGAGATTGTAGAGGCACAGGCCGGCGAGCACCCACGAGAAGAGCAGAATCGGCGAGGCGATCTGCCACAGGCTGAGACCGCCGCTTTTCATGGCGCTGATTTCGCTGTCGGACGAAAGGCGGCCGAACAGCAGCAGCGAGGAAAACAGCGCACTGACGGGAACGGCGTAGGCCAGCGCATACGGCAGGTTGTAGAGAAAAAACTTGCCGACGACCGCAACGGGCAACCCCTTGGCCATGACATCGATCGCCTTGTAGATGGCACCGATGCTGAAGGCAAAGGTGATCAACAGCAACGCCGTACCGAACACGGCCAGAAAATCGAACAACAAATATCTACTCAGCTTACGCAACTCGAACCCCGCAAAGAAAACCAATTGATAGGCGATCGCCCCCCAAACCGCAAGCCCGCAGACATTCGCTTTAGGCCTTTGCTTTAAAAGAAATAAGCGACAAAATAGAGTGACCCTCCCTATATGAGTGATATATTTAGCGCTCCCATAGAACATGGCAACAGCATCGGCTGTATGTATCTTGATCCCTCCACACCAAACGACAAGAAAGTTTAAATGGCGTTACCGCACCCAACAGATGCCTCGAGGTCCAAAAAATCACATCTCATTGCATTGTGTCGCAGAGGTTGGAAGGCAACCGCAACCATCGGTCTGTTTTTCTTGGAATTATTTTGCATAAGATCACACCCCTCCCGGTCATTTCAACGAGTGGCATACATTGGGATTTCGATGGCCGCTTGCGCCGTGTTGCTGCGTAGTTCGCCGGAAAAAAACCGTACGATCGGAGAATTGCCACCATGAACAACACGCTGGTGTGGCGGTATCAGTTGTTCAAGCCGTCCGAGCACTTCATCCTGAACCAGACTCAAATGCTGAAGGATTATTCGCCCTTGCTGGTTGGCGGAAAAACGTTCGGGACGCCGCAATACCCGACGCCGTACCGCTGCCTCGATTCCATGGGCGGCGCATTCCTGCTTGGAAAGAGCCTCGAATTCCAACAGCTACTCACCGAATTCCGCCCCGCTCTCATACATGCGCATTTTTGCATTGATGCCTCGATGCTGCTGGGAATTCTGCGCACAAGGAACATCCCTCTCGTGGTTACCTGCCACGGGTTCGATGCTTCGGTACGCCGGGGACAAATGCTCCGCTCCGGAAAGATCCCCTGGATCTGGCATGCGTTGCATGAAAAATCCCTGGGGAAACGGGCGGACGTCTTCATCTGTGTGTCCGACTTCATCCGCAGGAAAATGGCGGAACGCGGGTATCCGGAACATAAGCTAAAGACCCACTACATCGGCATTGATACGGAACGAATCAAACCCGACGGGCAGGCCAACAAATTTGAGCGCCCCACGGTTTTCTCCGCGGCCAGGTTTACCGAAAAGAAAGGGTTGGAGTATTTAGTCGAGGCCTTTCGAAAGGTACGTGCCGACTGTCCGGATGCGGAACTGATACTTGCCGGAGACGGGCCGCTACGCCCACGACTGGAGCGGCAGATCGCGGAACTCGGACTGGGGAAATGCGTGAAACTGACGGGAACCCTCCCGCATTCCAACGTACTGGAAATGATGCGTCGGGCATGGTTGTTCTGCGTTCCGAGCATAACGGCATCCAATGGAGATGCAGAAGGCCTGGGAATGGTTTTCCTCGAGGCCCAGGCGCTGAAAACCCCCGTGGTATCGACACGAAGCGGCGGCATCCCGGAGGCGGTTCGCGACGGAGAGACGGGACACTTGGTCGAGGAACGCAATGCGGATGCCTTGGCGGAAAAAATCACGGCATTGCTCCGGGATGAGTCGGCACGAACAACCATGGGGGAGTCCGCCCGAACCCACATCGAACAAAGGTTCGACATCCGAACACAAACCACCATTCTTGAAAGCATCTATCAGGGCATCGCATAATGAACGAAATGAATCCACGCACCCGCATCTGGTCTTTAGCCGATGGTTTATTCTGGCTGGCCCTCATCCTTTCGCCGGTCCAAATCTTCACGGTACAAACCTTCGGATTCTACCCCTCCCTCGCCGTACTATGCGCATGGATGCTTTTCCCGTTTTCCCTTGCATCCATTATGCGGGTACGGAGGGAGCACCTCGGCCCCATCCTGTTGCTTTTATGCTTGTTGATCGCACAGGCCATCAGCCTGCTATGGTCAAACGACCTGCAGCTCGGCATCCGAACACTGCTGTACGAATGCGTCTTCGTAAGCCTGTTCACCTATGCCACGGCCCACCCCGCCCGCATCGCATCGCGGTTCGAAATGTACATCGTTATGTTTCTCGTTTTAGCGGGGGCCCAAGCCGTTTTAGTCATTCTATTCCGGTTATCCCCGGCTCTGGAATCCGCTTTTTGGGAACAACCCATCGCGCGGATCTTCATCAACCCCAACACACTCAGCGAATGGTCAGGAGAAGCCAAAAACAACGTATGGAGCGTTGCAAAATCCGGAGGGTTTTTTAACAACGCCAACGTCGGAGCGATTTTTTGCGGGGTCTGCTATTGGTTTACGCGATATTTCTCAACGATCAAACGATCGGTCGCCCCGCGTTGCGCGTCGTATCTCTTTGTGGTTTCCGTATGCTGCAGCGGCTCCAAGTTCGCCATTCCGTTGCTTGTGTTTTTTCTATCCGCGTCGTTGATCGTCAAGCGAGCAAGACGCTGCAGTTCAATTCATCTAGGAACGGCCCTGTTGTGTTTGGTGGCTCTCACCGCCACCGATGCCCGCAAAGACAGCCTCCCGCCACTGGCCAAAGTCGACGAACGGAGTTTTTCAGAGCGCATTGGAGGAACCAGCTCAATCCGGCTGGAATGGTGGAAGATGGCCGGCGAAGTCATTGCGTCCCACCCAATCAAAGGAGCGGGTTTCGGAGGATGGGAAGCGTATTTCTCGACCAACGAAAATCCGCGGAAAGTGCATCTTTCGAGCTATCCCCCGCACAACACCTATCTACATGTCTGGGTGCAAAGCGGACTCATGGCATTGGTGCCGGTTCTCGTGTTTCTGTTTCTGTTTTTGAAGGCCTCGCTTAGATTGTGGAGGACTTGCAGAACGGCCCTGTTTCTTGCATTCGCCGCAGCCTGTTGTTTTGTCCACTCGGCGATTACCAACTGTTTCTTTTTCGGTGAAGAACACATTATGCCGCTGATGGCCCTGAGCACCGCCCTTCTATTTGCCGGTCTTCCGTTACCGGTGGAACGCAAGCTACGCGACCCGAGCGCCTCCCTAGGCATCGGGCCAAGCGAAGGGTAAAAGGTTGACGGATGAATTCCCCCCGATTCTTCAAACCACTTTTTACCCTGTTTTGCGGGAACCTCGCCGCGAAACTGCTAGGGATCCTGCGGGAGTTGCTTCAGTCGGCCCTGTGGGGAACCTCCCTGATCGTCAGTTCATATCGCATTGCACAAACTGCGGTTTTCATCCCGATCAACTTTTTGACATCCGAAACACTCTCCGCCGGATTCATTCCGATGTTGCGCCGTCTTCGCCATGAAAACAAGCAACACGCCCGCACTTTGGAAACCGCCGTATTCCTGTTGGCGGCATTGCTTTCCGTGGCGATCACCATCACCTTGCTTTGCAAAACGGGCCTGCTCATTCGCCTGCTGGCTCCGGGCTTCGGGGCCGAGGGGAGAGACCTGTCGGCAATATTCGTCCGCATCATGGCGCTTGGCGTTCCCTTCTACATCCTCGGCACCTATTTTTCCTGTCGGGAAATGGCGGGCGGCTGCTTCTTCCTGCCTTCGATCAGAGCCAGCCTACAATCGGTCGGCCTGATCATCGGTTTGATTCTTGCGCATACGGCGTCAACTCCCGCCTGCATTGCCGGCGGCTTCACGGCGGCCTACATTGTATTTTTTGCGACGGGCCTGCTGCGGGCCTTTCGGCAGGGGTGGTCGATCGGGAACATCGCCCTCCTTAGGGAAAACTCCGAGGTTTTAAGTCGATTTTGGCTCACGATCCGCCCGTTGCTACTGTTGCCCTTTTTCCTGCAAGGCTCGATTGGAATCGAAAAAGCCATTGCCTCGCTTACGGGATCCGAATGCGTTGCCGCGCTCGAATATGCAAAGTTCATCACGGAATCCGGCATCTATATGATTGCGGTGCCACTGGGACTTGTCGGGCTGAGCATGCTGGGCGATTATCCGGAAAAAGATCTTCAAGACTGGGTCGGGGAAAAGATCTCGATGGTGCTTCTGGTTTGCATTCCGGTTTCATTTTTTCTTTTTGGGTTCGGCAATCCCATCATTCGGCTCTGCTACCAACGCGGAGCCTTCGATCATGAATCCACGCTTTTGACCGCGTCGATTTTGCGGTTTTTAGGCATTGGTTTCTGGGCCCAGGTGGGCGGGTACTTTTTGATGAAGGTCTTAAATGCCCGCGCACGCAACCGAACCTTCATTATCATTATGTTGGTGGCCTTAACGGTGCAATCGATCATAAGCTTTCTGGGCTACCGGACATACGGTCCGCGGATCCTTGGATTCTCCCTTTCGGTTTATGGCCTGATCACCTTCCTGGCGGGAGCATTGGCCCTGCACTTGCCGGGCAAGGTTTATCGAATCATTGCGTGGATGCTGGCCGGGGGGAGTCTATCGCTCGCCGGCTTAGGCATGCTCGACAACTATGAACCCGCCGAATGGCTACGCACCTTGGCCTTCCTATGCACTTGGCTCGCGTGGATTGCCGCAATTCCTCCGCTGAGAAAACTTTCCATGCAACATGCATTGATCCTATCCCATTCCCTACGAAAAAAATGAACTTCATACTTTTATCAACGGCGGAGTGGAGCAATCCATTCTGGACCAACAAACAGCACGTGGCGGTTGAGCTGGCCCGACTGAACCACAAGGTGCTGTATATCGACAGCCAAGGCATCCGGAAAGCATCCGGCAAGGCGCAGGACCTTCGCCGCATTTTCAAACGGTTGCTCAAGGCCTTCCGCCCTCCCTACAAGGATCGGGGCGTCTGGGTGTGGTCGCCGGTCCCGTTGCCGCTACGGCGCATCCCCTTCGTCGATCGCCTGAACCGGAACCTGCTGAGTTGCGGCATCCGATTCTGGAGTCGGGTCCTTGGATTCGATGCTCCGGCACTTTGGACCTACAGTCCTTTAACGACGCGGCAACTCGCTTCTCTACGTCCCTTCGCCCCCGTGATCTACCACTGCGTCGACGACATAAAAGCACAACCGGGCATGCCTGCGGATTTGATCGAGAAAGCCGAACAGGATCTTCTTAGAGCGGCCGACTTCGTCTTCGTGACCTCCCCCGAATTGAAAACGGCGTGCGAACAACATGCCTCGCCCATCTTCTATCACCCGAACGTCGTCGACTTCGATCATTTCAACCAAGCAACCCAAGACGCCCTCCGAATTCCGGACGACCTGGCCGCCATAAGAGCGAAAGGCCCCGTTCTGGGATTCGTCGGCGCGATCAGCGGCTATAAAATCGATTTCGATCTCCTTGAATACGTGGCAACCCGCAACCCGCACCTCCAACTCGTCCTGATCGGCAAGGTCGGCGAAGGAGACCCATGGACCGACGCCGGAAAGCTGAATCAACTGGAGAACGTCCACCTCTTGGGTCCTCGGCCCTACGAACTGCTCCCGAGCTACCTCAAGGGATTCGATGTCGCCCTGCTTCCGTGCCGGCTGAACGACTATACCAAAGCCATGTTCCCCATGAAGTTTTTCGAATACCTTGCCGCCGGAATACCCGTCGTCAGCGTCAACTTGAATGCCTTGGATCAATACGGCGATGTCGCGGGATTGGCCAAGGACTACGCGGAATTCAATGCCATGGTTATCGGGTATGTCGAAACCTTCCCCGCAAACCGGGTCCGATCCGGAATTGAATTGGCGGCGAAAAACACCTACCAAACCCGCATGCGCAAGATGCTTGACTGCATTGAAGGAGCAAAGCAATGAACCGGGTTGCCATCGTGCACTATTGGCTAATCAACTACCGCGGCGGAGAAAAGGTGGTGGAAGCGCTTTCCAAAATCTATCCCGACTCGGATATTTTCACCCACGTCTACGATGCCGAAAAGATGCCCGAACAGATCTCGCGGCACCAGGTGCAAACCACCTTTATCGATCGCCTGCCCGGCGGGAAGCAGTGGTACCAATCGTATCTGCCCCTGATGCCGCTAGCGCTACGCCAACTCGACCTTTCCCCCTACGATCTCATCATCAGTTCGGAATCCGGCCCGGCAAAAGGCATTCGAAAACCACCCCACGCCCTGCACATTTGCTACTGCCACACCCCGATGCGCTACCTTTGGGACATGGCCGACTACTATTTCAAGGAAGCCGCTTTCATCAAAAAGGTCGGGATGAAGTTTTTTTTGCCGGCATTGCGGAAGTGGGATCTTTGGTCGGCGAGCCAGGTGGACGTTTTCGTGGCCAACTCGCGGTTTGTCGCCGAACGAATCAACCGGATTTACGGCCGCGAAGCGACGGTGATCTACCCCCCGGTCAACGTGGATCGGTTCATGCGGCTCGAAAAAAAACCGCAAGGCTACTATCTCTATTTTGGACAGTTGACCGCATACAAACGGGCCGACCTCGCGGTAGAAGCGTTCAACCGTTCGGGACGAAAACTCAAAATTGCGGGAACGGGGGAAGAACGAAAAAAACTGGAAGCCATGGCTTCGGGAAATATTGAATTTCTCGGACGCGTATCCGACAACGAACTCGATGAACTCTATGCCGGAGCCGAAGCCCTCGTATTCCCCGGAATCGAAGATTTCGGCATTGTTCCAGTCGAAGCACAGGCCGCAGGCTGTCCGGTGATCGCGCTGGCCGAAGGGGGGGCTTTGGAAACCGTGATAGACCGTGTTACCGGAATCCTTTTCCAAAACCCCGAGGCCGAATCGCTGAATCAAGCAATCGACGAATTTGAAAGCAGCACCCTCTCCAGCCAGGCGTGCAAGGACAACGCTCTCCGCTTTTCCGAACAACGGTTTCTCGAAGAGTTTTCGGCTTTCGCACAACGACAACTCATCGCGCACCACTCCTAAAGACCACGGCAAAAAAGGTCTTTGACAGGATATAGATATCCAGCCAAACCGACCAGTTGCTGACATAGTATTTGTCCAGCCGCACACGCTCTTCATAGCTCAACTCGTTGCGTCCCGACACCTGCCACAGGCCCGTGATTCCCGGCAACACCATATCAAACACATCGGCGTTTTCGCCATAGTGGCGCAACTCGTCTTCTATGATTGGTCGCGGGCCAACCAACGCCAGCTTCCCCTGCAGAACATTGAACAGCTGGGGGAGTTCGTCGAGACTGGTCATCCGCAACCACCGTCCAATGCGGGTTATGCGGGGGTCGTCGTCAAGCTTACCAAAGGTTTCCCACTGGACTCTCAAGGCAGGATCGGAGGACAGCAGCTCTTCCAGGATTTCCGGCGCATCCAAGACCATTGTCCTGAATTTGTAGATATTTATTTTACGCCCGTTTTTTGCAATACGGCTATGCTTGAAAATCACAGGGCCGGGGGAATCCAGTTTAATGAGCAATGCAATGACCGCCATGAGAACCGTACCGACCACAGTGCAGGGAATCGTGAGTGCATAGTCGAGAATCCGCTTTAACCGATAAATATTGGGAATCAGCAGATTGTGGCGAATCTCCAAACCAAGCGTACCGCTGATATCCTTGGGAGAGACCCACGCGGTTTCTTCGATTCCCAGACAAGGCACGAACAGGAGATGGGGAAAATCGATGCCGTACTGTTTCACGATCGCGGAAATGTAGGCAGAATCCACATTGTCCTCAGCGATGATGGCGTACTTGATGGACAGCGCAGAGGAAACCGAATGAATCCGATCCATGGAACCCAGATGCGTTGCCCCCGGCGGCATAAGCACTTCAGATTCAGCCCGATCGGAAAAATACCCAACCGGCAACAAACCATACTCCGAATGGCTACTGAGTTGCTGGTATATGGAAGAGGCGATCTTGCCCGAACCGATAATGACCGTTGAAACCCCCCACCACCCCCGGGACGCGAGAACTTTCCGCAAAAAAACCCGGTTTGCAGGAATTAAAACCAGGCACCCCAGATACGAAGCCAACAGAATTGCGCGGGAATAGAGATAGTTGTCGGGATGATAAATATAATTGGAAAAACCCAGTCCGAGAAAAATCATGCTGGTGGCATAGAAAATACGGCGAATTTCCTCCACAGGCCCAATGGAGGCGCCGGAATAGATGGCGCACCCCTGATAAAGACCCGCCTTCTCGAAAACGATCCAGAACACAAAAAGGAACGGATAGAGTTTAAAATAGCTCCATGGCTTAAAGTCGCCGCCAAGCCACAACCGTAAAAAAACCATGGAAACGTACAAGAGTGAAACGGAAAACAGATCCAGGCCAACCGCCCCGACTTTTACCCAAAAAAACCTGTTTCCAAGCTTAAACTTCATCGCGGGCCTTCCCACCCCATTCCACGTCGGCATATTCAAGCGAGACCAACCATGCCATCATTACCACATAGAACGAGACAAAGATCCCTTTGGCAAAAAGATCTTCCGTGAGACCGAACACCGCAAACCCGAGCACGACCACCAGCACGCCGGGAACCGCCAACTCGCTGTTCTTCATCCGACCGGAAAGACACACATACAGCGGATAGCCCCAGAAACACAGCAGAACCGCAAGGCCAACTATGCCCCCGCTGGACAGCGCCGAAAAATATGAACTATGGGGATGATAGAACTTCCGGACCCCGCCCTCGTGTTCCAATTCGAAATAAAAGCTTTCAGGCCCGATGCCCACCCACGGTGACCGCTTGAAGTTTTCGATGGCCTGCCGCCACATCAAGATCCGCAATCCCGACGACGTATCCATTTCTTCGTCTTGAAAGTATTGCATGGACTCATCAATCGCCCGCTCAAATCCATTGCGAACCGGGGCGACGCCAAAACCCACGCCGGTCAGCAACAGGGCGGCGACCCCGCCGATCGCCACCCGCTTCCTCAGGGAATGACGGGAAAAAAAATAATGGAACGCAATAATCACAACAAACGGAAGGAAAAGCCACGCGCCTCTGGTTTCCGACAAGATGGAAGCGGTTAGCCCCATTACAGCGGCAAAAAGAGAAACCCCGGCCATAAGTCGGTTGCGGCGGAACCATTTCACCCCCAACAGCGACAAACTGCCAAGCACCACCGTCAAATCGCCAAACGTGATCGGATAGCATCCGACGGTGGTTACGCGGGTATCATGCAACAGGGCGAATGCGATGGAATAAAACCCCATAACAATCGACCAAGGGATTACAGACACCATCAGAAAACGTTCCCCGACCTTCAGCTTGTGAAACAACATCACCAACGGCAGGAACATCAGGAAGCGCAGCGGTTTCGAAAGGCCGGCAAACTCAAGCAACGGCTTCTCGGAAAACGGCCATTGAAGCAGCGCCCAGACAAACCACAAACTAAAAACAACCGTCATTCCCTTCGCAAGCGGGAACGTTTTAAAATCCGCCCGGCGCACGAGTAATATCGCGCAGATCAAACCCATCACGATAATTGCGCTGGAATAATGATCCACCAAAAGGATCGCTCCCGGGAAAATATACAGCGCCACCGTCATGAAAACAGCAACGCTTTCTTTCCAATCCAAGTTTTTCAACAGCTGCTTCAACCTTGTTCCTTTTATTGCAAAAACTGCTGGTCGTAGAGACTTTTGTAGAGCGCATCGGAGGCGTAAAGCGCCGAGTGCGGTCCGTGCGCGCGCATCACGCCATCTTCCATCACCACGATTTCGTCGGCCATTTTGATGGTGGCGAAGCGATGGGCAATCATGAAAACGGTCTTGCCGCGCACCAGTTTTTCGAGCGCGCGCTGGATCTTTTCCTCGCTTTCGGAGTCGAGCGCGGAGGTGGCTTCGTCGAGAATCAGGATCGGTGCGCTTTTGAGGAAGGCGCGGGCAATGGCAATGCGCTGTTTTTGCCCGCCGGAGAGCCGCGTGCCGCGCTCGCCGACGACGGTGTCGTAGCCCTTTTCCAGCTCAAGGATGAAATCGTGGGCAAAGGCGAGCTTGGCCGCGGCGTGGACCTGCTCGTCGGTCGCTTGGGGATTGCCCAAACGGATGTTGTCGAGGATCGTTTCGTTGAACAGGAACGTGTCCTGCGAGACGACGGAAATGGCGGCGCGCAGTTCGGTGGAGGAAACATCGCGCACATCCTTCCCATCGATCCGGACGCTCCCTTTCTGGACATCGTAGAAGCGCGGAATCAGGTCGGCGATGGTGGTCTTGCCCGCCCCGCTCGGGCCAACCAGCGCCACGATGCTGCCCGGCTTGAACGAAAGGTTAACGTCGCGCAGCACCCATTCTTCGAGGTAGCGGAAACTCACGTGGTCGAATTCGACCTGCCCTTTGACCTCGCCGAGTTCGACGGGATTTTCCGGCTCGGGCACGGCGTTGGGTTCATGGAGGATGTATTCGATGCGCTCGAGGGCGGCCTCGCCGCGCTTGAGCGCCATGTGCATGGCCCCGAACTTCTTGGTCGGCTCATAGCAGAAATAGAAGGCGCCGAGCAGCGCGACCGCTTCGTAATCGACGCCTTTGAGGCGCATATAGACGACGGCGACGGAAACGCCG
>NZ_JBFJYW010000045.1:0-16997 GCF_041622395.1 Pontiella sp.
AGTGGAAGCCTTCTTTTTCGAAACAGCCATGGGACTCCTTGTTCATAAAAGTACACAGTTCACCTATTATAGTGAAGAAAGCGCGTAATTAATAGCAACTTTCCCCGGGGCGTCAACGCTAAGTTGCAAAAGATTCCGCGGCGGCCCTTTGCCCGCCCGGAAACCTCCGCACCATTCCCCGCCCGCAAACGAATGCGGCGGAGCATCGCGCCGCATGTCATAAACCCGCTTTGCGCAAGCGGTTGCTCTTGACGAATTCCACAACGGGCGCCGGGTCGGCGAGGCCGTGCGGATGGTGGTCCTTGTCTTCGAAAACGACCTCGATGGCGCCGCCAAGTTCCTCGTAGCGCTCCTTCAAAATGGCGCCGTTTTCTTCGTACGGAACCGTGCGATCCCGCGTGCCGCACCCCATCAGAATCGGAACCCCCGCCTTGGCCAGCGGCTCCAGCAAATCGATGGGACTAACCGTGGCCGCAAGCGCCTCCTCATCGGTGGCAAAACCATAGGTTTCCTTCAACAACGCCCATGATTTTTTGGAGCCGGAACCTTTCGATCCACTCCCCGGAACGAGCTTTCCGCCCGGCCAGCTGTTCAGGTTGCAAACCCCGTTGTCCACATAGATGCTTTCCACCTTCTCCGGGTTGGCGGAAGCCCAGCGAAAGAGCGCCAGCGTCTCCCGGCTCATCGATGCCATCGAAACCGTTTTCGAAAAGCCGTAGGTCTCCGTCAGCAACTCATAGGCGGCATCGATTTTTTTGTTTCCGCGGGGATGGCCCGACACATCGCCGGGGGCAACCACCACGTGAAATCCCTGTTCAAGCAGCTGCAAATCGGCGCGGGTGAACCGTTCCACCGCCGACCCTTTCATGCCCCAGAAAATACTTCGCCAAAGCCATGGTTTCCCCGGTGCCGCCTGCTTCGGGCAAACCACCGAAATGCGCCCCTCGGCCGTTGGAATCTCATAGCGGTCGAAGCCGCGAAAA
This sequence comes from Pontiella sp., assembly GCF_041622395.1. Lineage (NCBI taxonomy): Bacteria > Pseudomonadati > Kiritimatiellota > Kiritimatiellia > Kiritimatiellales > Pontiellaceae > Pontiella > Pontiella sp. The sequence goes on from NZ_JBFJYW010000045.1 coordinate 984, forward strand.
TCGGTCTTATTCCCGCTGAAACCGGTCCCTTCTTTTGCGCCGCAGACCGAAACAATGGCCTGGTACCACTGCTCGGCCATGGTCGTGTTCCCTGCGGCATTGGGGTGCAGGTTGTCGGGGCGCATACTCGTTTCATATGCCTCGTTGAGCGGCGTAAACTGATCGACGAAATAGATCGCCTTGCCTTGGGCGCGGAAGGTCTCGACGATCGCCGGGATCGCCTGGTTGAATTCAATTACGCTCGCGGTTTCCGCTTCGTTGCGGCGGCTCGGCGGTATGGTCGCGAGAAAGATTTTTGGATTCCCGACGTCGGGCAAATCATAGATCGTCTGCACCAGCGCGCTCAGTCGCTTCGGGGCATTGGGAAGATCGAACCGTTCTCCCATGTCGTTCGTGCCGAGCATGATCAGGATGATGTCGGGCTTCACTTCCGCGAGACGCCCGCTGGTCCAAAAGGTCGACATGCTCTGCGTCATGCCGACCCGGCGGCGGATCGGTTCGTCGATGACCGAACCGGAAATCCCGGAATGGTAGTGATACCGGTTTTCGGCCGGCGTTGCCCCGGTTTCGGGCAGTCCGTCCACGTTCCGGACATGGTGCCCGGTGTAGGAGAATTGATAGCCATGCGCCGTCAGCAGGTCATAGAGCGCCTTACGCGGCGAGCCCTGCGGATCGCCGTCCGCATTGCTTTGCGTGATGGAATCGCCCACAAACCAGATGGCGCCAAGATCCTTGCCCTCTTCGGCCCGGCACGTCAGCGCGAGGCAGAGAACGGCTACGAGTTTCATCCATTTCATCGTGTTGCTCCTAACATTCGACCGGGCATTCAACCCGTTCGACAATCGTTTAAAAAAATAGCCGGCGAACCAAGCCGTTTACTTTCCGCTCTTCCAGAGTTTGATCTGGGCAACGTCGTTGTGGCTCTCCGGTCCGTCGGTACTGCGTCCGCGGTTGACGTCGGACGCCATCTGCTTCAGCAAGCGATCCACCACCTCGGGGTGCGAAAGGTAGAGATTGGTTGTTTCGCCGATATCCGCCTCCATATCATATAGTTGCGCGACCGGCGCCCCGGCTTCGACCTGTTTTTCGGTTGGCGAGGTCCACCCTCCGGACCCCTTGGCCAGTATGAGTTTCCACTTCCCCATTCGGTAGGAAAAGTGCCCGCTGATGGAATGATGGATCACCCCGGCGCGCGTGGAAACAATCGGTTTGCCGCTCAGCGCTGGCAGGAAGCTGACGCTGTCCTCGGCGCTGCCCGCCGGCACCGCCGCGCCGGTGAGATCCGCCACCGTTGCAAAAAGGTCGGTCAGGCAAAGGGTTTGGTCGCAGCTCGAACCGGGCTCAACCTTGCCCGGCCAGCGGACCAGGAACGGAACGCGGTGTCCGCCGTCCCAGCAATCCGCCTTGGAGCCGCGCAAATTCGCGCTCGGAAAGTGCCCCTGCGCTTCGAGCTTCGGAATTCCGGCGGCTTTGGAACAGCCGTTGTCGGAGCTGAAGATAACGAGCGTATTTTCGGTCAACCCGTTGCGGTCGAGCGCATCCAGAATGGCGCCGACTCCGGCGTCGGTCTGCATCACGAAATCGCCATACTCGCCGAGGCCGCTCTTACCCTGCCACTCCTGGGTCGGAACAATCGGCGCGTGCGGCGAGCCGAACGGAACATAGAGGAAGAAGGGTTGGTCCGGGGCCTGGGCCGCCCGCCCATCGATATACTCCACCGCCTTGCGGGTCAGGCGCGGCAGCATGTTGATTTCATCTTCGTGGAGAATCACCGTATCGTTTTCAATGACCGCCTTCATGTCACCCGCATGGTGGAAGCCGTGATAATAGTCGAAGCCCCGATCGACCGGGCCATCCGGGATCTTGCTGCCGACGGGCGCAAGCCCCTTGCCCTTCTTGGTGGTCTGCTTCTTCGCCTTCGCCCGGGTCAGCGTCTCCCCGGTAGCCGGGTCCCGATATTGGAAATCCAGATGCCATTTCCCGACGATCCCCGTATGGTAGCCCTGCCCTTTCAGGAAGCTGGCTACGGTTGGCCGATCAGCCGCAATCAAACAGGGATCAAAGCCTTGGACCACCCCGTTCTGCAACCGCGTACGCCAGCTGTAACGTCCGGTCATCAGGCCATAGCGCGTCGGCGAACAGACCGATGAGCCGGAATGGGCGTCGGTAAAGGTCATCCCTTCCTTTGCGAGACGGTCGATGCCCGGGGTCGGGATCTTGCCGCGCTCCGGGTTGAGGCAATGGACGTCGCCATAGCCCAGGTCGTCGCAAAGCACGAAGACGATATTGGGCTTGGCGCCCAGCGCGCTACCGACGGCGAAGGCCATCAGTCCGGCAACAACAAACATTCGTTTCATTTTTTACCATCTCCCGTTTTTTCGTTTTTCTTTTTGGATTGGGCCTCGGCGCCTTGATCGCCCTGCTGTTCCATCCAATCCGAAATGGCCGCCTTGAGTCGTTGTCGTTGCGGGGCATATTCAGGATTGTTGGCCAGATTGTTCATTTCCCACGGATCGGCATCCAAATCAAACAGCTGGAACTCCGGCTGCTTGCGGAAACGCCGCACCAGCGCTTCCGCTGCTGGATCGGTCTGGGCTTTTTCCAGCCACGAGCAATACATCAGGCGGACATGGCGGTCTTTCATTTTGTCCTCATAGCCGTAGTCGAACCCATTGATCGTGCGGACGGCGAACAGGTTGTCGGGCGTTAGGTTCCACATCAGCTTGAAGCGCCCGTCGGTCGCCGCGCGCGAAGAAAACGGCGGCCCCTCCGGCCCGCTGTTGTAGACGAAAAAGGCGTTGGAGCGATGGGTCTGGGTTTTGCCTTGAATCAGCGGCAGCAGACTTTTCCCGTCGAGCTCGTTCGGCACGGTTCCGCCGCCGCCATCGATCAAGGTCGGCAGGATGTCGCAATACTGCGCCAGCGCGTCGGTTTCAAAGGCGGTTTCCACGCCCGGCCATTTGATGATGCAGGCGGAGCGCACGCCCCAGTCGTAGGTGGTCCATTTTCCGCACGGCATGCCGGCCCCGTTTTCATCCAGCACAATCAGCGCGGTGTTGCCGTCGAGCTTGAGCGTTTCCAGCAGTGCCCGTGCCTTGCCGACCTGCTCGTCGAACAGCCGCACCTCGGCCAGATGCTCGCGATAGTAGTGCCGGGTCTCGGCGGTATCCACCAAGTGCGGCGGCAATTTCAACTCGTCGAGTTCCCACAGCGAGCTGTCGCCCGAATCCCACGGCGCATGCGCATGGATCGAACAGATAAAAAGACAGAACGGCTGCTCGGCATCGCGCGTCATGAATTCCTCGACGCCCTCCCACGTCTCGTTCGTCGTCTCGTGCGCATTGCAGTTGGCCGGGAAGCCCTTCACCCTTTCGAAGGGATACACCGACTTCGGTTTGAAATGCGTTTTACCGGTCAACCCGACCCGGTAGCCGAGTTTGCCCAGATGCTGCACCACGCTCAACGTGCCCGTCTTGGTTGCCTGGTGGTTCTGCACGCAGCCGTTGCGCTGCGGTTGCAGTCCGGTGTACAGCTCCGCGCGCGTCGGGGCGCAGATTGCTTCCGAAACAAACATGTTGGAGAAGCGGATCCCCTCCTGGGCCAGCCGATCGATGTTCGGCGACGTGTGCGGATTCAGGCCTCCGTAGCAGCCGAGGCTGGAGGCACTGATGTCGTCCCCGACGAGGATGAGATAGTTGGGGGCCTTGGCCGCGGCGCCAACCGACGCCGCCAGCAAGAACAGCCCCAACAGGCTTTTGGTTTTTCCGGAATCGAGGTGCATGCCCGAACTTATTTATAGGCCTTTTTCAGGATGGCCAGGGTGTCGGCCTCGGATACCGGGGCGGGGTCGAGCTCGAACAGGAAGCCCATGGTGTCGCGGGCGTGGGCCGCGATGGTTTCGAGGTCGGACTCGCGCATGCCGTAGTCGGACATCTTCAGGTCGCGCACGCCGCAGGCGGTTTGGAGCTTCAGCAGTTCCGCAACAAAATCGGTTCCGCCCATGGCGGCGGCCATCTTGGCATAGCGATCCTTGCAGACCTCGGCAAAGTGCGAGAAGTAGGCTTCGCTGAGCATGATCAGGCCGGCACCATGCGGCAGCTTCGGATAGATGCCGCTCATGGCGTGTTCAAGCGAGTGCTCGGAAATGCAGCAGGAGGTCGATTCGACCATGCCCGAGAGGGTGTTGGCCAAGGCCACGTTGCCGCGCGCCTCGATGTCGTTGCCGTCGGCCACCGCACGCGGCAGCGATGCGGCCAGCAACCGGATGCTTTCGAGCGCATAGAGGTCGCTCATGGGCGTGGCGATGTTGGCCAGATAGCCCTCGACCGCATGGAACAGGGCATCGAAACCCTGGAAGGCGGTCAATTGCGGCGGGACGGAAACCATCAGCTCGGGATCGACCACGGAGAGGACCGGGAAGGTCAACGAAGGATTGCCGAAGCCGATTTTTTCTTCGCCGTTGGTGATGACGGTCCACGGGTCGGCTTCCGTACCGGTTCCGGCGGTGGTGGTGATGGCGACGATCGGCAGGGCGCCGTTGGGAACCGTTTGGCCCTTGCCGGAGCCGCTGCCGATATAGTCCCAGTAGTCGCCGGGATTGACGGCCATCACCGCAATCGATTTGGCGGCATCGATCGAGGAACCGCCGCCGAGACCAACCACGAAATCGCAACCGTTTTCTTTGGCGAGCGCCGCGCCTTGCATCACATGTTCCTTGATCGGGTTGGGCAGGATTTTATCGAAGACGACCGATTCCACCTGCTGCTTTTTGAGCAGCTCGACCACCCGGTCGAGGTAGCCATGCTTGCGCATCGAGGTGCCGCTGGAAATGACGATCAGCGCCTTCTGGCCCGGCAGCTTTTCTTCCGCCAGCTGGTTGAGCTTGCCTGCGCCAAACAGGATTTTCGTCGGGATGTAATAATCAAAATTCATTTGTCATGCTCCTTGTCCGTTGATTCCCGGAGCCCCATCGGGCTCCGTTGCAAAATTTATAATCCGTTTCTTCCGCGAGATGCCCATCTATTGGTGATCCACGAAAAACCGCACCGTTCGATCGATGATCTCATTGCGGGAGGGGTCGATCGGCGCATCGACGCTGCGCCAGTTGTGGCCGGCGTTCTTGACGATCATGATTTCGACGGGCGCCTTCAGCTCCTCCGCTTTTTTCTGCATGCGATAGGCATGCTTCACGGGGATGGTGGTGTCCTTGTCGCCCTGGATCATCAGCAACGGCGGACTCTCCTGGGTCAAATAGTTGACCGGGCTCATTTCCCGGTAAAGCGCCGGCTTGTCTTCGGGCGTTGAGTCGCTGGTCAGGATGCGCGCTCCAAAGCGGTCGCGGAAGTTTGCGCGATCATCGTGATTGAACAGCTGTTCGTTTTCAAAGTCGCACGGGCCATACCAGGAAACCCCCGCCACGGTCTTGTAGGCATACTTCGCCAGCTCGGGATCGCCCGGCAAGCTTTCGGGCGGAGCAAACAGCAGCATCTGCGCGAGATGCCCGCCCGCCGAGTCGCCGAAGGTGTAGATGCGCATGGGGTCGATGCCGAGCTCGTCCTTATGGGCCGAGATGAAGCGGACGGCATCCTTTGAATCGATCACGCAATCGCGCATCGCGGTCCCCTGCTCCTTTTTCACGAGGCGATAGCCCACGGAGACCACGCAAAAGCCCTGCTTGAGCAACGCGCCGTGAACTTTGTCGAACGAGGCGTTGCCCGCCCCTTGCTTGCTTCCGGCCGCCCAGCCGCCCCCGTGCGTGTAGACCACCACGGGTTTCTTGTTGCTGTCATCCACCTCGGGAAAATAGAAATCCAGATAGACGCCTTCGCCGTCGACGCGCTTGAACAGCACATTGTGCAGCTGCCGCCCCGTGCCGGTGACGTACTTCAGGCTATACCGACCGATCTCTTCGGCATCGATCGCGCCATCCTTGTTTCGGTCGTACTTTTTGTTCTTTTCCCAGAGTTCGGCGTTTTCCGCTTTTTCGAATTTTCCGTCGCCGTTGGTGTCGCCGGATGCCATGACCCGCTGCGCGAAACGCTGCGTGTAGCCCACGTCTTCCTTCAACGGTTCGATGGCATGGATGGTACCTGCGCAAAGCGTCAGCAGGGCGATGGGGGTGAGTGTTTTTCGTTTCATGACAGATACCTTTCCAATCGCTAGTGCTCGCGGGTCGCTTCCCGAAGTTGCTTCAGCAAGGCGCGGGATGCCGGAGAGACCGATCCGTCTTCATACATTTCCAGATTGATCGATAGCGGGTATCGCTTCTGCTGCGCGGTCCGAACCATTTCGGTCAGTTTCTTCAAGGAGTATTTCGGTTTCGCGATGATGGCGTTTTTTTCGATGTGCCCCCATTTCCTCTCCAGAATAAAACAACCATGGGCCATCAACCCCTCCTGTTGTCCCGACGGAAAGACTCCATCGCGCAACTCCTGGAATCCGGTTTTTCCTTCGCCCCCATAAAAATCCTGATATTCGGTCAACCGCGGTTTCACCCAGGAGTTGTAGGCGACGACCCGCTCGGGGTTGCCGCTCTTGGCGGCGAGCGTCAGTTCCTTGAACGGAGCGGACAGGATGCCCTGATCGCCCGGTGTGCCGTCGAAATGGCAGTTGTAGTAGCGCTGGCCGCCATCGAACCACCAGCCGTTGAGCTTGTCGCCGTAGCGGTTGCCAATCTCCGACACGATCGCGCTCCAGTTCTTGAACAACTCGCTCTTGTCGGCCCGGTATCCGCCCGTTGCCTCCATCCAATCCGCATCGATCGAATGGTTGCAGTCATAGCCGTAGTGATAATAGAAGATGAGTTTGATGCCGCGCGCGTGCAAGGCGTCCGCCATTTCGCCGAGCAGATCGCGCTGGGTGGTGCGCCCCGGAAGGATCGCATCCAGCGATTTTATCGGCGCCGAGATATATTGGTTGCCCCAGGTGATCGACCAGAGCACGTAGGCCGCGCCCGACTCTTCGACCATCTCGACGAAACCTTCGAGGTCGAAATCGTCGACCTTTTGCTCCCAGGGCTTGATCGATCCCGCAGGCGGTGTTGCCCGGTTCGTCCATTGGAACATCAGCCCGTAGCCGGCATCCTTGAACCAATCCGGGCTCTTGCGGCTCGCCTGCGCCTCGCTGAGCAACGCGGCCTTCACGGCGGGACGAACCAGCTCCAGCGTATCGAATTGAAATCCCTTGGCGGCCTCGACCTCCAGCGTGAGCATGTTTTCGCCCGCCTTTAGCGGAATCGTGCCGAGCGCGATCCGGTCCCAGCCCTTCCCCTCGACGGCGGCTTCCAGCAGCGCGCCGTTGCAGGCCAGCTTCATGCGGGAGCCATTGCCCGCCGCCACCGCGCAGACGTCGTATATCCCGTCCGCCGGCGCATTCAGCTTCCACTCGATGTGGCACGGACCGGCGGCCTTCGGCTCCATCCACAGGTTCATGTAATTGCGGAAGTTGTTTTTGAATTCCGCCCGATCGTTGCCGAGGATGCCCGCCACCACATTGATTCCCTCCGGATTGATGGGAAGGGGGGCAAACACCTGCGGGCCGGAAGGCGCCGCCGTTGCCGCGTAATCCGGATTGCCGCGCTGCGGATTGGCCGCAACTCCGATCGTCCAGCAGGAACAGATTGCCGCAATGATCAGTCGATTGGTCGTTTTCATTGTTTTTCGCCTTTGGTTTTTTCTTCGAGCCGCCGTTGCTTTTGCTGCGCGGCTTTTTCACGGGCTTTCACCTGTTCCTTCCACGTGGGGATCACATCGGGCACGGACCATTCGGCTTTGCCCGGATTGGCGACGGTGAGCGCATCGGTATCGCCCATTGCCCGGCGCGTCGTTTCAAGCAAGGCGGTCAGTTCCTTGATTTTTCCGGCGTACTCGGGATTGGCCGCCAAGTCGTTCATTTCGTGTGGATCGGACTGGAGATCGAAAAGCTGGGTCTTGTCGATGAGCGGATAGCGGGCCAGCTTCCAGCGCTCGTCGCGGATGGCGCGCTGGCAGTCTCTGTAGGCCGTGAAAAGTACGTCGCGCACCTTCGGTTGGGTTCCATTGATGACGGGCACCAGGCTCTTGGCATCCAGTCCGTCCGGCACCGGGATGCCGGCGAGTTCGCACATCGTCGGATAGACGTCGTACAGGTAGGCAAAGGATTCGGATTCGCCTTGGGCAATGCCGGGGCCGGCGAACACCAGCGGCACCTCCATGCCGCCGAGTTCATAGACATTCTGCTTCCCGATCAGCCCATGCTCTCCAAGCGATAGCCCGTTGTCGCCCGCCACGATGAAAATCGTGTTCTCGAACTGGCCCGCTTGTTTGAGGGCGTCGACGACCCGCCCGATCTGGTCGTCCAGATAGGTCACCGATGCGTAATATTTCGCACGCTTGCCGCCGACGCTTTCCGGCGTGCGCGGCCAGGGCAAGGTCTGTTCGTCGCGGACCAGCATCTCGCCGTTGTCGAAGGGATGCATCGGCAGGAAATTGACCGGCATCGGAATGTCGGCGGCTTTGTAGAGCGCGTGATAGCTCTTGGGCGAAAACTGCGGATCGTGCGGTTCGTGCGGCGCCATGTAGAGGAAGAGCGGCTTCTTCCCGGCATTCTTTTGGATGAAGGCGATCAGGTTGTCGGCGTTGCCCTCGGCGGTTTTTCCGTCGATGTGGACGTCGTAATATTGATCCACCTGATTCGGGTTGCTGCCGAACTTCCCGCTGCGGATGGAGGCATACCCCGCCGTGGCGAGCGTCTGCCCCAATAGCGGGGTCTCGGTTTCCGGGCGCCGGTATTTTGCACCGCCCTTCAGAATGGCCTGGACGTCCGGGCGCAGGTAGCTCCGGCCGGAGGCGATCATCGCACGGCTGGGTACGCAGACCCCGCCGCGGTCCGAACCAAGCGTGTAGGCGTTGCGAAAGGCAAATCCCCGTTCGCAGAGTTTGTCGATGTGCGGCGTCTTGACGATTTGACCGCCAAGCGCACCAATGCCGTCGGCCCGCAAATCGTCCGCCAGAAAAAAGCAGATGTTGAGCTTCTCGGATGCCGCCGCCACCTGCATCGATGCGGCCAGCAACACCAGGGCAAAAACCGTTTGGCGTGTTTTCATTCTTCTCCAGTCGATGCCTTTATCGGCAAAAAAACGGCAAATCCAAAGCATGCCGGCGCGAACCGGCGCTTCGCCGCATCAAGGGGCAAGTTCGTTGTATTCTTTCTCGGTCATCCAGGTCAGATCCTTCCAGTAGCCGGTATCATTGGGCTGCGCCGCACCGGGGGTGCTGCGTCCCCGGGCCATGAGGAGCGAAATTTTCTTTTGCAGGGCGTCCACCTTTTCGGGATGGTTCGCCGCCACGTTTTGGGTTTCGGCGCGGTCGGTGGAGAGATCGTACAACTCGGCGGCCTTCTGGTTGGACGGCAAAATCAGCTTCCAGTTTCCTTCCGTGATCGCGTAGCGGAAGTCGCTGCTGTCATGGCTGATGAAAGGGACCCGCGCATAGTCGGCCTGCGGATCCAGCAAAACCGGAGCAAAGCTTTGGCTGTCCTCGCCGGCGTTTTCCGGGAGCGCCACGCCGAGCAGGTCGGCGAAGGTGGCCAGCAGATCGGTCTGGCAGACCACCTGGTCCCAGCGGCGGCCCGGCTGCTTGATCCCGGCGGGCCAACGCACCATGAATGGAACGCGCTGCCCCCCTTCGTATACGGAACGCTTCCCGTCGCGCAAGCCGCCGCGGCTGTCGTGCCCATATTCCTCCAAACGTCCCGGCCATGACTTTTCCGGACCGTTGTCGCTCGAGAAAACAATCAGCGTGTTTTCATCGATGCCCGCGCTTTCGAGAAAGTCGAGGACCTGTCCGATGCGATAGTCGGTTTCGATCACAAACTCGCCGTAGGCTCCCGCCTCGCCCTTGCCATGGAATTCGGGCAGCGGACAGACCGGATAGTGCGGCGAGGTGTAGGGCAAGTAGAGAAAGAACGGTTTGCCGTTCTTGGCGTCTTCGACTTTGCCGCCCAGCCATTCGATGGCTTTGTCGGTAAAGCGCGTCAGGCACTCGTTGTCGATGAAGTCGGGTGCGACCTCCATCCCTTTTTCCCGATCGTACGGAGGCATGATTCGGTAATCCATGTGGCGCGGGTTTTTCTTTTTCGCGGTAAGGAGCGTCGGCGGCACCTTGGCATAGCGCCCTTCGAACCAGGCCAAGACGCCGAAGTTCAACGATGCCGGAATGCCGAAGAAATAGTCGAAGCCTTTGTCGAGCGGCATATCCCGGACCGGTTGCGACCAGTCGCGCTTCTTGGAGGTTCCCGGGAAATCCATTCCGAGGTGCCATTTTCCGACCATCGCGGTGTGGTAGCCGTTTTCCTTGAACAAGCTGGCCAGCGTCATGCGGCCATCGGCAATCATCCCTTTGGCTTCCGCACCGAGAACGCCCCGCTTGCGGACGGTGCGCCAGGGATAGCGCCCGGTCAGCAAGGCGTAGCGGCTCGGCGTGCAGACCGAGTCCGCGCTGTGGCCGTTGGTGAAAACAATGCCTTCCTTGGCCAGCCGATCCATGTTCGGTGTTTGGAATTTCGCCTCGGGATTGAGCGCGCTCACATCGCCGTAGCCCTGGTCGTCGGTATAGATCACGATCACATTGGGCCGGTAGGCCGCCCAACCGATCGTTGCCGACAGCCATACCACGGAAGCCAACACTTGCCGGGAATAGTTCATTTTAACCGCCTTGTTTAAACCTACAGTTCCGGAGCCACCCAGTTGGGAATCCCCGTCGTCTCTTTTTGCTTCAGATAATTGACCAAGAAGGGCTTCTCGATATCCAGCGGCGCATCCTCGTTGACCATGAGCGGCCGGGCCCTGGACCAAAAGGCCTCATAGGCCTGGTTCAGTCCGCTGACCACTTCGGGGTGTTGCGCGAAGACGTTGCGCTCCTCGCCGGGATCCTTCTCGATGTCGTAAAGCGCATCCGGCCCCACCAGCCGCCATTTTTCGGAGCGCACGGCATAGTTCTTGTTTTTATAGCTGTCCGGGTTGGCATCGCCCTTGCCAAAATTGCCCCGGGCCCCCGCCTTGGGCCAGCGGCCGGTATGGAAGCACAGCTTCCGGTCCGGCCACGCGGCTTCCGGATCCTTCAGCAACGGCACCAGGCTGCGCCCGTCCAACCCGAGGCCGGAAATATCCGCGCCCGCCAACTCGGCAAACGTCGGGAACAGATCGATGTGGCGCGCCAGCTGATCGAGATCGCGGCCGGAGGTGGTCAGGCCGGGCAACCGGAAAAACAGCGGCACCCGTGCGCCGCCCTGGTTCACCGAACCTTTTTTGCCTTTCATGCCCGCGTTGTAAATGGTCGATCCCTTGGCGCTGCCGTTGTCGGTCGAAAAAATGAGCAGGGTGTTTTCGGCCAGTCCCCACTCATCGAGTTTCTGCATGATCAGGCCCATGTTTTCGTCGATGTTGGTAATCATGCCGAGGAAGGCCGCAATGTTCTTGTCCTTGGCCTGCTCCAGATACATCGCCGAATACGATTCGGCAACCTTGTAGGGGCCATGCGGCGCATTGAAGGCCACATAGGCGAAGAATGGCTTGTCTTTCTGCTGCTTGATCCACCCGAGAGCCTGCCGGGTGAAGACATCGGTGCAGTAGCCGCTGGTTTTTTCGAAGACGCCGTTGTGGCGAATCGTCGGGTCGAAATAATCGTTCCGCGGCACATCGCCTTGCCCCCCTTGGAAGTTCTGGCCGATTCCGCCGGCGCCATGGATGAAAACCTCGTCGAAACCGCGGTTGCCGGGCTGGTAGGCCGCTTCTTCACCCAGATGCCATTTGCCGAAAATCCCGGTCGCGTAGCCGGCGTTCTTCAGCACCTCGGCGACGGTGGTCACGCCCAACGCCATGCGCTCGCGTTCCAAGATGGTATGGGTCACGCCGACTTCGAACGGATTGCGGCCCGACATCAGCGCCGACCGCGTCGGCGCGCAGGTGGGGCTGACGTGATAGTCGGTAAAGCGCGTGCTTTGGGCATAGAGCTTGTCGATGTTCGGCGTTTGGAGAAAGGGATGGCCGTGGCAGGCCAGATCGCCATACCCTTGGTCATCGGTCAGAACGAACAGGATGTTCGGTTGTTTTTCGGCCCATGATGCGCCGGCCCATCCGAGCGCTCCCGCGAGGCATGCCATCAATACAGCTTTGTTCATTACTTTTTCTCCTTTAATCTTTCGAAATTCCAGAATCATGCGGTTCGTCCGCCCCCATTGCGTGGATCGAAGTTCCCGGAACGGCAGAGGGGGCGAAACGTCCTCGGGCCGATATCGATCCCTTCCAATTGACCGACGGAAGGCCCGGGTTTTGGACAATGCCCAGGGAATATTCCCTGCGCGGTTTCATCGGAATCGATGGGCCGGGCCAATGGATTACGGCGCGAAGGAATCGGTCCGGAACGGATAGGCAGGAAGTCCGGCTGCATTGACCAGATTCACGGCGGGCTTTCCGGCAAAGGCGTAGCGGACATAGAGCGGCTTTTGCAAGGCGGCCGAATGCAAAACCACCGTCGTTCCCTGAAGCTCGGCCTCGGCCCGCACCCACTTCGCGGAATCATCCGCCAACCAAAACGCGGCGGGCGCCTGTCCGTCCGTGGTCGCCAGGCCATCGGCATGGTCGAAGTGAACGACCAGTCGGTCGCCCTTGCGCTCGATGCTTGTCATGACGGGGCCTTGCGCCTCGACCGGCTGCCCCAGGGTGTCGCGCATGGCCAAAAGCGCGAGGCGCCGGCCGACCGGCAACTTGTCCTTGGGGTGGACGTTTTTGAGGTCGCCCAAATCAATCAAGTTGGCCACGCCCGTGTGCGGCAGCGCCAAGGCCTTCATTTGGGATTCGCGCAGCCAGGCCCACGAATGGGCCGCCGGGTGCTCCGCATCCTTTAGCGGGCCGCTTCCCAGCGTGGTTCCGTAGCCCGGCAGCATCACGATCAGGAAGTGCATCCGGTCGTTGTTCCACGCTTTCCGGTAGCGCTGGATCCATTGTTGCAGGGTGTCTGCATACTTCAACATGCCGGAGTTGCGGGAAAACCAAGGGTCCTTCACCATTCCATGCATCGACTGGGTGTTGCGTTCGCCTTGGTACCACACCAGACCGCGGCAGGCATAGGGGGCGAGCGGATGCATCATGGCATTGTAGAGAATGTTCGACTGGCGGCGCAGAAAGACGTCGTCTTTCCCGCTCCACGGTTTCGGGCCGTCCAAAATGGCGGCGATTTTCTGGCGGGTCTCGGTATCGGCATCGAACTCCTCCATCATCGTTTTGAAATGCGGGACGGTCGCCGTCATATCGCGCGGCATCCAGGCCTCGATCGAGGAGCTGCCCCAGCAGGTCAGGAAGATCCCGACCGGAACATCGGCGGCTTCTTCCAGGAAATAGGCGAAGGCAAACGCCACGGCGCTGCCGGGATGCTGAGCAACCCACTCCCCTTCGCACTCGTCCTGTTCCTCGAAAGCAACGGCTTTCTTCACCTCGAAGGTGCGGAGGTTTTTCGCGGTGGGCGCCAAGGCCTTGATCTCGGGCACCGAGCCGTAGCCCAGCTGCATATTCGACTGGCCGGAGCAGATCCAGACCTCTCCGACGAGCACATCGGAGAAGGAACATTGGACATCGCGAGAGGAAACCTTAAGCACCCGGGGTTCGAACGAGGCCGGGAGCGGGGCGAGGGCGACCCGCCACGCGCCTTCCGCATCGGCTTGGGTTGTCTTTTTCTGGCCGGCAAACTCGACGGTCACCTTCGCGCCGGGATCGGCTTTCCCCCAGACCGGAACGGGCATTTCCCGTTGCAACACCGCGTGGTCGCCAAACGTCGACGCCACCGTCAATTCCGCCTGCATAACAGACGGAAACATGCATCCGAACACCAATGCTCCCCAAAATCCGTTACCCAACAAACTCCTGATTTTCATGCTTTTCATTCCTTTTTCCCGCGCACTGCCCGTTCGTTCTCAACCCAAGTCCATCCGGCATTCGCCGGGACCCGGCGAAGCTACTCCGCGGCAGTCACATAACTCTGGATGGCCTTCATCCCTTTGATTCGCTTGTACTCGCCGCGAGTCAGGCTCGCGACCTTCTTGAAATTGACATCCTCCGCCGAACCTTCGTCTTCCTTGACGAAATGGATCACATTGATTTCGAATGCGTTTTTATTCTGTTTCGACACGCCGCTCTTCGTGGGGGCGGCGGCTTTTTCCTTGCCGCGCAGGTTGTTGAAGGCCTCCACCATCTCGTCCGGCGAGTATCGGGCATACGTCGCACCCGACGGCGGGACCCGCACCCCCGGGCAGTAGGCCTGGACCAGCCCGTGATTGCCTCGGGCGATTACCCGGGGCGCCTGGTTCCGTGCGCGACGCCGTTCGTTTTCCTCCTGCAAGAGCCGACGGGCCTTGGCCAAGGCCTCTTCATACCGTTCTTGATCGGAATCCGACCAATCGCGCTCCCGGGTTCCGGTTTTATACACAAGATTTCCCCAGCGACAGCTGAGAACAAACACGACATCGGCCTGCTGCTTCATGGCGAGGAGCGTCGGCCGGGCCCACTCGCCCGGGGAGCTCTGCAACGGCTCGACCTGGAATTCCCCGCCAATCCGAACGCCGCCCGGCCCGAGCGTCTTCGGGCCGTAGTCGCGGTCGCCCATGCCTTGCGATACGGCATTGAGCGGTTTCAGCCACGCCTCCACCTTGCCGACATTATCCGGCGTTGCCGCCACCATTTCGGGAAAGAGCGTGTAGTCGCCACCGCCGTATACGGCGATGTTGAACAGAATGGTGGAGTTCAGGCCTTCGAGAATCCGCACGAGCTCGGATTTAATGATGGTATAGGCCGGAATGCCGCCCATGCTGTCGACCATCATATATGCGGAGGCATCCAAAACAATGAAGACCTTCTCGCCTTTGCTTTTGATGCCGAAAAGCTCCATCTCCGGCATGGCGAATCCAAGGCTTCCCCCGCCCCCCAAACCGCCGGCGGCCGAACCCATCCCGCCTTTGACCCCGGTGATTTCCGGCATTTTTATGTCGGGGACCTGCTGCAGTTTGGGCTGAACGACGATCCGCTTGCGCAGCTTCGGCTTCTGGGTTTGCTTTTTCTTGATGTTGACCGGCACCTGCAATTTCTTGAGTTGCATCTTGGGGCGCTGGACTTTCTTTGCCTCGAAAACCTGATCGTCTTTCGTTATAACCGTTACCGCCACAAACGAAAGCGCCACCAAGATCAGAATTGCATGGATCCCCAGACTGATGAGTGCCGCACTGGATTTGGCATGTTTTGCAAAATAACGTTTACCCATTCCCTTGCCCCGATTTGTCTTACCGAACCACCACTGCCACCCCGGGAACCCGTAGCCGATAAAAAAGATACCGATTCCAATGTTCGATAATCCGCAGATCTCCGGAACGAGTCCACTTTATTCTCACGCAACTTTGACGGCCGCGACCCATCGGGCGCTTCGGGGCCGGCTCATCCGCGGCCCCTCGGGCGCTTCGCAACGCTCGGGTTGGCTTGCCCGTCGCCACCCATTGCCGGTATAAAGCGGCCATGAATGGAACCGCGAAGGAAATCAAGGCGTTGCTGCTGGAGGCGGGCAAAACCGTTTCGGTTGCCGAAAGCATAACCGCCGGCCGCGTTCAGGCGTTGCTCACCTCGGAATCGGGAGTTTCAAAGGTCTTCAAGGGCGGGATCTCCGCCTACCAAGCGCCCGTCAAGGTCGAGTTGCTCGGGGTCGACGCCGCCTTGGCGGAGCGCACCGATTGCGTGGACGAGGAAATCGCCCGCCAAATGGCCACGGGAGCGCTGAAGCTGTTCAGGTCCGACTACGCCATTGCCACCTGCGGCTACGCGGAGAGGCCGGACGGAAACCCGTATGCCTTTTTCGCCATTGCCCAAGAACCGGGCACGATCCTGCACAGCGAACGAATCGAACTGTCCGGCAACCGGACCGATGTCCAGCAGGAAGCGGCGCAACGCGCGTTGAAAACGTTCTCCAACCTGCTTCGCATTGCGGCCGGACCGTAGACCGG
>NZ_JBFJYW010000046.1:0-16977 GCF_041622395.1 Pontiella sp.
AGTAAAGTGAAGCAACTGCTTCGCGGTGCAAAAGCGCGTTCCCAGGAATCGTTGCTTGATGCGATCGGCGTTGCCTTGGGTTGTGTTAGCAAAGCGGATGCCCTTGGTTGGTTTACCTCTTGCGGCTATAGTTTAAATTAATACGCTCTAGCGAAGCGGGGGGTTGAAACTCATCCGAATGATTAAGGTTTTCAGCGGGCTAGATGGGGTAGTTGGCGGGGCGCTCGGGGGAATGGAGCAGCAGTTCGTAAAGCTGGCGGTAGTAGCCGTCGTTCGCCATCAATTCGTCGTGGCTTCCCTGGTCGACCAGTTCGCCGTGGCGCATCACGAGGATGCGGTCGGCGGTGCGGATGGTGGAAAGGCGGTGGGCGATCACGATCGAGGTGCGGTTGGCCATCAGTTTGGAGAGCGCATCCTGGATGAGCATTTCGGTGGCGGTGTCGACGCTGGCGGTGGCTTCGTCCAGAACGAACAGCAGTTCCGGATCCTGTGCGAGCGCGCGCGCCATGACGAGCAATTGTTTTTGGCCGAGCGACAATCCGGCGCCGCGCTCGTTCAGTTCGGTGTCGTAGCCGTTCGGCATGGCTTCGATGAAACCGTGGGCGTTGACGGTCTTGGCCGCCAGCCGGATTTCGTCGGGGCCGATGCCGGGGGTACCGAGGGCAATGTTGTCGGCCACGGTTCCGGCGAAAATGAACGGATCCTGGAAGACGTAGCCCAGTCGGGAGCGGAGGTCGTGCTTGCTGAAACGGCGGACGTCGACGCCGTCGATCGAGACCGAGCCCTGCTGCACGTCGTAGAAGCGGCCGATCAGGTTGATGATGGTGCTCTTGCCGGCGCCCGTCGCGCCGACGACCGCAAGCACTTGGCCGGGTTCGACGGTGAACGAGAGATCCTTGATGACCCAGTTGCCGTCGTCGTAGGCGAACCATACGTTGTTGAACGCAATGGTTCCGGCAATCCGCTCCGCGGCTTCGGGTACGGCGGGATCGTTGATTTTTTCCTCTTCGTCGAGCAGGCCGAAGACGCGCTCAATCGAGGCCATGGCAATCTGGAACGAGCCGGCCTTGTCGGACAGCGAGCCGAGCGGATGGAAAAAATTGCGGACATAGGCGAGGAAGGCAATCAGTTTGCCGACCGTGATGACGTCCGAACCCTGCATGACCGCCATTCCGCCGATCGCCAGCGTGATCAGGATGGCCAGGATTTGCCCGCACTCGATGGTTGGGAAATAGAGGCTGAACCAGCGGACTTCGTCGAAATAGGCCGAGCGCAGCTTCGCATTGCGGTCGTCGAAATCCTGCTGCGCCGAGGCTTCGCGATTGAACAGCTGGATGGTGGTCATCCCGGTCAGGTCTTCCTGGATCAGGGCGTTGAGTTTCGACTGGCGGTCGCGGATGTCGCGGTTGGCGTTGCGCAGGCGGGTGTTGATGAAATACATCAGCGCGAACAGGAACGGCATGGTTGCGAAGACCGCCAGCGACAGCACGGGGCTGAACCAGATCATGTAGCCCATGATGCCGAAAAGCATGAACAGGTCGGCAATCGAGCCGACCACGCCTTCCGTAACGAAGTGCTGCAACCGTTCGATGTCGGAGGTCACCCGCGTCATCAACGTGCCGACGGCGGTTTTGTCGAAATAGGCCTGGTGCATGCGCAGCACCTTGCGAAAGACCGATAGACGAAGGTCGTAGATGATTTTTTGGCCGATCCACGCCGTTAGCATGGCCTGCACATAGCGCACCGCATGGCCGACGGCCGCGATGGAGATGTAGAGGATGCCGAGGTGGAGCAACAGATCCATCCGCTCGTCGGTCGGGGTTGCGGTGTCGAGCAGGCAGTGGTCGGTAATCCGCTGGAGCAGCACCGGCAGGAAGTTGATCGCCAGCGAGGTGAACATGATCAACCCGAAGGCGAGCACCAGCCAGCGCCAGTAGGGGGCCGAATAGGAAAGGAGGCGCCGGGCCATTTTCATGAGTCCGCCTCCAGTTGTTCTTCGAGCTGCTGCATCGTGTTGAGCTCGGCGTAGTAGCCCGCCTTCGCAATCAGCTCCTCGTGCGTGCCGCGCTGGGTGATGCGGCCGTCCTCGATCACGAGGATTTCGTCGGCATAGCGCAGGGTGGAGACGCGGTGGCTCACGAACAGCGTCGTCCGCTCCGCCATTACGGGCTGGAGTTTTTCCATGATCGCGGCTTCGGTCTGGGTATCGACCGCCGAGAGGACGTCGTCGAGGATCAGGATGTCGGGGCGGCGCGCGATGGCGCGGCTGATCGACGTGCGTTGGCGCTGTCCGCCGGAGAGGGTGACGCCGCGTTCGCCCAGCATGGTTTTGTACTGCTCCGGGAATCCCTCCACATCGTGGTGCAGATGGGCGATGTCCGCCGCCCATCCAATGGTATCCATGTCGGCGTTTTCCACGCCGAAGCCGATGTTGTGTTCCAGCGTGCGCGAAAACAAAACGGGTTCTTGCGCGGCAAATCCGATCATGCGCCGTAGCTGGGCCAGCGGGATGTCGCGAAGGTCCGTTCCACCGATGAAAACCGCGCCGGTGGTCGGGTCCATCAACCGCGCCACCAACGAAACCATCAGCGTCTTGCCGCCGCCCGTCGGGCCCGTGATGCCCAGCGTCGTGCCTTCCTGGATGTCGAGGTCGATGCCATGCAGGAAGGTTCGGCCATTGATCGTCAAGTCGACGTTCTTGAAGCCAATGGCCGAGGAGCGGAGCTGAAGTTCCGTGTTGGAGGCGTGATGTTGAATGGTCGGTTCGCGCTCGAGGATTTCCAGCACCCGGTTCCAGCTGACTTTGCCGCGCTGCAGCATGCTCAGCACCCAGCTCAGCGCCAGCAACGGCCACTGCATGTAGAGCAGGTATTGGATGAACTGCGTCAGGGTGCCGACCGTCAGTTCGCCGCGCATGATTTTGCCGCCGCCGACGACGAAGATCAGGATCGTGCCGAGGCTGAACCAGAACGCCATGAACGGGAAGAGGCTCTGCCGCGTGCCCTGCATCCGCATGGTTTTGCGGATCAGGCCGGAGTTGAGCGCCTCAAAGGCCTGGTTCCGGCGTTTTTCCAGGGCAAAACCCTTGATGCAGCGGATGCCCGAAAAGCTTTCCTGGGAATAGTTCGAGACCTCCGAGACATGCTCCTGGAGCGCCTGCTGGTGCTTGCGCATCACGCGCAGGATCAAAAAGAAGATGAAGACCATCGGGGTGAAGAGCGCAATCACCATTCCCGCCAGCTGCGGGTCGGCGAACGCCATCACGATCGATGCGAAAACGATCACCACCAGCGTGCGGGTGCCTTGGAGGAAGCCTTGCCCGATGGAATCGCGGATAATGTTGATGTCCGAAGACATCCGCGTCATCAGGTCGCCCGTGCGCTCGGAGCGGTAATACTCCTGGTCCAGATGGGTCAGGTGCTCGAACACATCGTGTCGCAGCGTGTATTCGATCTGGTGCGACATCTTTTGGGGCAATTGCCGCAACCCGCGCGAAAACGCCAGGGAAACCGCCCCGATCGTGAAGAAGGAGATCAGGTGGCGCACCAACAGGGCCTTCGTCAAGGTGCCCTCGATCAATCCATCGATCACCCAGCGGATCACCACGGGCATCGCCAGGTTCGCGCCCACCGTCACCAGGGCGCAAACCAATGTCCCCGCGATCGCCAGGCGATGGGGATGGAGGTATTGGATGAATCTGGAAGACGGTTTGCCGATCGTACTGCTCCGGTAAAGCCCATCAAGGTATCGATTGCCTCGGGCATTGCAAGCCGGAACCAACGATCCGCCGTCTCGCGACCCGGATGAAGGGGCCTCGGCTTGAAATAAGGCCGACTTCCGGGTTGCGGCGGCCCATGCTGTTCAGTATATTTTGAACATTATGAATGGCGGGATCGGAACGATTCGTGAATTGAGCGAGCTGGAGGGCGAAGTGATCGCGCTTTTCGTTCGTATGGCCGATGTGTTGAACCTGCCGCGTTCGGTGGGGGAAATCTATGGGATTCTCTTCGTTTCGACCGATCCGCTGTGTCTGGACGACTGCCGGATCCGCCTGAACATCAGCAAGGGTTCGACCAGCCAGGGGCTCAAGATCCTGCGATCGTTCGGGGCCATCCGCACCGTCTACATCCCCGGGGACCGCAAAGACTATTATGTGGCGGAAACGTCGTTGCGCAAGATTGCCTCCGGTTTCGCCAGTGAACAAATCCAGCCGCATGTGGCCAGTGGCGCGGAGCGGATCGACCGCATTCGCGAATTGCTCGGGCAGCAGGACGGCGAGGTTTGCGAAGAGCTGCTCGAAAAGGTGGATCTGCTGGAAAACTGGCAGCGCCGCGCCGGGAAAGCGCTTCCGCTCATTTTGAAACTGATTGGTGGCTGAGCGTGGCGGACGATGGCGTACATTTTGAAGCCGGCGAGTATTGGTATGCCGTGCGCAGCAAGCCCAAGAAAGAGCGGATGGCCGCCGCCAGCCTCGCGTCGATGCACGGGTTGGATGTCTTTTGTCCGCAGATCCGCTTCCGCCGCAAGACCCGGCGGGGCCCGGTCTGGTTCCAGGAGGCCATGTTCCCCGGCTATTTTTTTGCACGCTTCGACATGGCGGAGATGAAGCGCGCGGTCGCCTACGGCGTCGGCGTGATGACCATCCCGCTGTTCAACAACCGCTATGTTCCCATCCCGGACGCCGTGATCGAGTCCATTAAGCAGGAACTCGACGAGGGCGACGTGGTGGATGGCGGCATCCCGCTGGAAGTGGGCGACGAAACCACCATTTTGGAAGGGTCGATGCGCGGCCTCAAGGTGAAGGTCATCAAGGTGATGGATGCCGAGGACCGCGTTGCGGTGCTGCTCGAAATGCTCGGGACCTTGGTGGAAGCCGAGTTCCCGACGGACGCGCTGGAACACAAACCCAAGCACCGGGTTGCGAAAGAAGAATAACCCGTTGCAACCGGATATCCATGAAGGGGTATTCAGTACAGTTCAAGGAAGCATGGGCGGTTTTGGCCATCGGGGCCAAGCGACCGAGGGCGGAAGCCCGTAAAAAAGGAGCGGGATCATGTGCGGAATCGTAGGATATTTTGGAAAACGCAACGCGGCGGAAATACTGGTCGACGGTTTGCGGCGAATGGAATACCGGGGGTACGACTCGGCCGGGATTGCCTGCCTGCACAACCGGCAAATCGGCGTGGTCAAGAGTCCGGGCAAAATCAAGGGCTTGCGCGAAAAGGTGGATGCGTCGAACCTGGTCGCCCTGCACGAATCGACCCTGGGCATTGGCCACACCCGCTGGGCGACGCATGGCCCGCCGAACGAAGTGAACGCCCATCCGCATCTCGACGCATCCGGCCATTTTGCCATGGTCCACAACGGCATCATCGAGAACTACAAGGAGATCAAGGCCGGGCTGGCAAACCAGGGCATCGAATGTGTTTCGGACACCGATTCCGAAGTGCTCGTCCAGTTGATTGCCTATTGCTACCGGGATAATCTCGAGAAAGCGGTCAGCCAGGCCCTTAAAAAGGTGAAGGGCACCTATGGCATCGTGGTCATGACCGACAAGGAGCCGGGCAAGCTCGTCACCGCCCGCTGCGGCAGCCCGATCGTGATCGGGCTGGGCAAGGAGGAAACCATTGTTGCTTCCGATGCTTCCGCCATTTTGCCGCACACGCGCGACGCGATCTATCTGGAAGATTTCGACATGGCCGTCATCACGGCGGACGGCATGGAGATGTTCGACCTCCAGCATGCGCCGATCAACCGCGAAACGACCACCATGGATTGGGACGAAGGGGCCGCCGAGAAGGGCGACTACGCGCACTTCATGCTCAAGGAAATGTTCGAGCAACCCGATGCCATCCGCAACGCCATCCGCGGGCGCCTCGATTTCGAGATGGGGACGGCCATTCTTTCCGGTCTCGACTTTTCGCCGCGCGACGCCGCGCAAATCGGGCGCGTGCTCGTGGTGGGGTGCGGAACCTCGATGCATGCGGGCATGGTCGGGGAATATGCCTTCGAAGAAATGGCGGGAATTCCCGCCGAAGTGGAGCAGGCCGCCGAGTTCCGCTACCGCAATCCGATCGTCACCCCGAACGATCTCGTGGTGGCCATCAGCCAATCCGGCGAAACCGCCGACACCCTGGCCGCCGTCCGCGAGGCCAAGCATAAAGGCGCCGTTGTGGCCGGTATTTGCAACGTGGTCGGCTCGACCATCGCGCGCGAAACCGGCCGCGGCGTCTATCTGCATGCCGGCCCGGAGATCGGCGTGGCATCGACCAAGGCGTTCACCTGCCAGGTCTCGGTGATGCTGATGATGGCGCTCAAGGTGGCGCGCACCCGACGCCTGCCGCGGCACGAAGGCGAGTTGCTGTCGCGCTGGATTCAGCGCATTCCCGAGCTGGTGGAAAACGTGCTGGCGCAGAACGAGTCGATCAAGGCCGTGGCGCAGAAATATGCCCGGGCCGAACATGCGTTTTTCATTGGCCGCGGCTATCTCTACCCGGTGGCGCTCGAAGGCGCATTGAAGCTGAAGGAAATCAGCTATATCCACGCCGAGGGCTACCATGCCGCCGAATTGAAGCATGGCCCGATCGCCCTGCTGGAGGAAACGACGCCCGTCGTGGCGCTGCTGAACAATATTCCGGGCAAGGACAAGACGCTGGGCAACGCCGAGGAGTGCAAGGCCCGCAAGGCCCCGGTCATCGCCGTCGTCAGCGAAGGCGACGAGGGCGTGGCCGAAGGGTTCGACGACAAGATCGTGGTTCCGGATTGTCCGCCGTGCATTGCACCGATCCCGACGGTGGTGGCGCTTCAGCTGCTCGCCTACCACATTGCCGCCGCGCGCGGCTGCGAGATCGACCAGCCGCGCAACCTCGCCAAATCCGTGACCGTGGAATAAGCGAATGATTGAAACCGCCATCCAGGCCGCCCTTAAGGCGGGACAGGCCATTCTTGAAATCTATGCCAAGGATTTCGAGGTGGAATTCAAGGCCGACGAATCGCCGCTGACCTCGGCCGACAAGGCGGCGCACCACATCATCGTCGAGGCCTTGGCGTCCACGCCCTATCCGGTGCTTTCCGAGGAGAGCGCGGAGGTTGGATTCGAGGAACGGTGCGGCTGGACAAAATATTGGTTGGTCGACCCGCTGGACGGCACCAAGGAATTCATTAAGAAAAACGGCGAATTCACGGTCAACATCGCCTTGATCGAAGACGGGGTTCCCGTTGCGGGGGTCGTCTATGTTCCGGTAAAGGATACGCTGTACGTCGGTTCCGGGAAGGGTGCGCAGAAGGCCACGGAGTGCGCCGGGAAATCCGTCGAAGAAATCCTGGCGACGGCCGCGGTTTGCTCGGTTTCCGGGCAGGCGCAAACGCCGTTGCGGGTGGTGGCATCGAAGTCGCACTGCAACGATGAGACCCGCCGGTTTATCGCGGAGCTGGAAGCGGAGTTCGGCGCGGTGGATCTGGTGTCGAGCGGCAGCTCGCTGAAGCTTTGCATGGTGGCCGAAGGGAGCGCGGACCTCTATCCGCGCATCGCGCCGACGATGGAGTGGGATACGGCCGCCGCGCATGCGGTGGTCGCCGCCGCCGGGGGGCGCGTGTTACAATACGACGAAACCGTGGCCGCCGTGGGGTATCGAACCGGAACCGACGCCGTGGCCGACGTGGCGTACAATAAGGAAAACCTGCTCAATCCCTATTTCGTGGTGACCGGTCTTAGGTAAACATGGAACTTTTCTCATTGTCTTGGGAGGCTTGGTTCACGCTCGGAACCATTCTGCTGATGCTCGTTGGCCTCGGGGCCACGCGCATTCCTCCGGATTTTGTTTTTCTCGGCGCATTGGGGGCGTTGCTGGTCGGCGGCGTGCTCGATGCCGGCCAGGCGCTGGCGGGCTTTAGTTCGAGCGGGATGGTCACGGTGGGCGTTTTATATGTCGTCGTGGCGGGGCTGAAGGAAACCGGTGGACTGAACTGGATCGGCAACGGCTTGCTGGGCCGGCCGAAATCGCAAGCCCGCGGTTTGCTGCGGTTGATGCTGCCGGTGACGGCGCTGAGCGCCTTCTTGAACAATACGCCGGTCGTGGCCATGTTTATTCCCGTCGTGGGCAGCTGGTGCCGGAAAATGAAGTTCAGCCCGTCGCATTTTCTGATTCCTTTGAGTTTTGCATCGATATTCGGCGGCCTGTGCACGCTGATCGGCACCAGCACGAACCTGGTGCTGAACGGACTTTATCAAACCCGCTTTCAAAACGAGGGGCTGGGGTTTTTCGAAGTCTCGAAGATCGGCATTCCCTGTGCGGTCGCCGGTTTTGTTTTTGTTTTCCTCCTGTCCCGCAAGCTGATTCCCGAGCGCAAGCCCGCGTCGGCCGTGTTCGAGAATCCGCGCGAGTATACCCTGGAGCTTTCGGTGAAGCCGGGCGGGGCGTTCGATGGCAAGACGATCGAAGGAGCCGGATTGCGCAATCTCTCCGACTGCTTCCTGGCCGAAATCGTCCGCGATGGGGAGGTGAAGGGCGCCGTTGCGCCCGACGAGGTGCTCCGGGGCGGGGACCATTTGATTTTTGTGGGCATGATCGATTCCGTGAAGGAACTGCGCGATCTGAACGGATTGGAGCCTGCGACCGAGCTGTTGTTCGAGCTCGGCGGAACCCGCCACGAACGCTGCCTGGTGGAGGTGGTGGTTTCGAACACCTGCCCGTTGCTGGGCAAAAGCATCAAGAAGGGCAACTTCCGCAAGCAATACAACGCCGTGGTGATCGCCGTGGCCCGCAACGGCGAGCGCGTCCGGGGGAAGATCGGCGATATCGTTTTGCGCGCGGGGGACACGCTGTTGGTTGAATCGCATGCCGGATTCATTCCCCGCCAACGCGATTCCCACGATTTTTTCCTGGTGGGGGAGGTGGAGGATTCCCGGCCGATCCGGCACGCGAAAGCGCCGCTGGCTATCGGCATCCTGCTGTTGATGGTCGCGCTGGCGGGCACGTCGGTCCTGAGCATGCTGAAGGCATCCGTGCTGGCGGCGTTGCTGATGATTGCGCTGGGGTGTTGTTCGGCCGGCGCCGCGCGCAAAAGCGTGGAGTGGCAGGTGCTACTGGTGATCGGCTCGGCGCTGGGGATTGCGGCGGCCATGACGGAAACGGGCTTGGCCGAGGGGTTGGCGAGAGGACTTATTTCGCTGGCTCCGGGCAATCCGTGGGCGTCGTTGGGGTTGGTCTATGCCGGAACCGTCGTTTTCACGCTGCTGATCACAAACAACGCCGCCGCCGCGCTTATTTTTCCGGTGGCCATGGAGACGGCATCTTCGCTGGGGGTGAGCCACATGCCGTTCCTGATGTGCGTGATGATGGCCGCTTCGGCCAGTTTTATTACGCCGATGGGGTACCAAACCAACCTGATGGTCTATGGGCCTGGCGGATACCACTTTTCCGATTATGGGCGCATCGGCATCCCGCTCACGGCGCTTTTAGGGGCCATTACCATTGCTCTCGTCCCCTTGATCTGGCCCTTTTGACTTCAAAATGCGTAGTAGTGCGCAAGGGTATTGGGTGAATTAGTAGGCGTTTGCCGTAGACAATATGCGCGATATGTTATAAGCAAGCTCATGTATTGAATGTCCAGAAAGCACATCGAGGCGAAAATGAACGGTTACAATTTATCACATCTGAAGCAACTGGAGGCCGAGAGCATCCACATTATCCGCGAAGTGGCGGCGGAGTTCGACAATCCGGTGATGCTCTATTCGATCGGCAAGGATTCTTCGGTCATGCTGCATTTGGCGCACAAGGCGTTTGCGCCGGGCAAGATCCCGTTTCCGCTGTTGCATGTCGATACCCAGTGGAAGTTTAAGGAGATGTACAAGTTCCGCACGTTGATGGCGGAAAAGTACGGCGTGGATATCAAGGTCTGGATCAATCCCGATGGGAAAGACCAAGTGAGTCCGTTCTCGCATGGTTCCGAAAAGCACACGCAGATCATGAAAACCGACGGACTCAAGCAGGCGCTGAATCATTATAAATTCGATGCCGCGTTTGGCGGTGCCCGCCGCGACGAGGAAAAGAGCCGTGCCAAAGAGCGCGTCTATAGTTTCCGAAACGAGTTTCATCAGTGGGATCCGAAGAACCAGCGCCCCGAGCTGTGGAATCTCTACAACGCGAAGATCAACAAGGGGGAGTCCATCCGCGTATTCCCGCTGTCGAACTGGACCGAACTGGATATCTGGCTCTATCTGCTGCGCGAGGATATTCCAATTGTGCCGCTCTATTATGCGGCGGTGCGGCCCGTCATCGAGCGCGACGGGGTATTGATCATGGTCGACGACGACCGGATGCCGCTCAAGGCGGGCGAGACGCCCATGATGAAAAAGGTGCGCTTCCGCACGCTGGGTTGCTATCCGCTCACGGGGGCGGTCGAATCGGAAGCCGAGACCGTGGAGGAGATCGTGCAGGAAATGCTGCTCACCACCACCTCCGAGCGCCAAGGCCGCGTCATAGACGGCGACAATTCCTCGATGGAAGATAAAAAGAAGGACGGGTATTTCTAATGGCCGACGCGAAATATAAAATTCAGGAAGAAGAGTTGATCCGGGGAGATATCTCCGGGTATCTGAACCGGCACGAGACGAAGGACCTGTTGAGAATTCTGACCTGCGGGTCGGTCGACGACGGCAAATCCACCTTGATCGGCCGCCTGCTCTACGACAGCCACATGATCTATGAGGACCAGCTCGAAAAGATTACCAAGGATTCGAAGGTCTATGGTACCACCACCGAGGATTTCGATCCGGCGCTGCTGACCGATGGCCTGAAGGCCGAGCGCGAGCAGGGGATTACGATCGATGTCGCCTATCGCTATTTTTCGACCGACAAGCGCAAGTTCATCATTGCCGACTGCCCCGGCCATGAGCAGTACACCCGCAACATGGCAACCGGTGCATCGACCTGCAACCTCGCCACGATCCTGATCGACGCCCGTTATGGCGTGATCACGCAGACCAAGCGCCACTGCTTCATTTGCTCCCTGCTCGGAATCAAGCATGTGGTCGTGGCAGTCAACAAGATGGATCTGGTGGAGTGGTCCGAAGAAATCTACGACAAGATCGTGAAGGACTACAACGCGTTCGTGGCGCGGTTGGGATTCTCGGATATCCATTTCATCCCCATGTCCGCGCTCAAGGGCGACAACGTGGTTGAGCACAGCGAAAACCTTGCGTGGTACGATGGCCCCACCTTTCTGCACCATTTGGAAAACGTGAATATTTCCAGCGACCGCAACCTGATCGACATGCGGTTGCCCGTGCAGTACGTGTTGCGCCCCAACCTCAACTTCCGCGGATTCTGCGGAACGATGGCGTCCGGCGTCATTCGCGTCGGCGACACGGTCGCCAGCCTGCCCTCGCGGCGGCAATCGAAGATCAAGGCGATCTACGGTCCCGACGGCGAGCTCGATCAGGCGTTTGCGCCCCAGGCCATCACCGTGACCCTGGAAGATGAAATCGATGTGTCGCGCGGCAACATGCTCGTCCCGGTCAACAATCTCCCGCATATCGGCAACGAGTTCGAGGCGATGGTGGTCTGGATGCACGAAGGCGCCGCACGGGCCGGCAAGAGCTACCTCATCAAGCATACCTCCAGCATGGTGCCGGGCGTTCTGTCGAGCATCCGCTACAAGGTCGATGTCAACTCGATGAAACGCGACAAGAATGCGGAGGACGCCGCCGAATCCATCCGCTCGCTCGAGTTGAATGAAATTGGGCGTTGCCACATCACGTTGCACCGCCCGATCGCTTTCGATGCCTACGAAAAAAACCGCACCACCGGCGCGTTCATTATCGTGGACCGCTTGACCAATGTAACGGTCGGAGCAGGCATGATTGTCGACCGCGTGGTCTCGAGGCCGGGGCATGCGAAGTCTCCGGTCAGCCAAAACATCGTCAAGAGCGATAGCTTGGTGAGCGCCGAGGATCGGAAAAAGTTGCTGGGCCAGAGCGGTGCGACCGTTTGGTTGACCGGGTTGAGCGGTTCCGGCAAATCGACTATTGCGCAGCAGCTTGAAAAAGAACTCATCGCCCAGGGACACCTTTGCTATGTCCTCGATGGAGACAACGTGCGGCACGGCCTCAACCGGGACCTCGGTTTCTCGATGGTGGATCGCAAGGAAAACATCCGCCGTATCGCCGAGGTGGCGGCGCTGATGAATGATGCGGGGGTGATTGTGATTACGGCGTTCATCTCGCCCTATCTTTCCGACCGCGCCGAGGCCCGGGAAGTCATCGGCGACGAATCGTTCGTTGAGGTCTTCGTGGATACGCCCATCGAAGTGTGCGAGCAGCGCGACCCGAAAGGGCTCTATAAAAAGGCCCGCGCCGGGGAAATCCAGCAGTTTACCGGCATCAGCGATCCGTACGAAGCCCCGCAGGACGCGGAGCTTACGTTGCAGACCGAAAACCTGGCGCCGGAAGCGGCGGCGGAAAGCATCGTCGCCGATCTTCGAAGCCGCGGAATCATTGGGTGATTAATTTAAAGCTTTTCTGAACTTGGGCAATCTGTAGCATCGCCGGATGCAAAAAATTCTAATAACCGGCTCGAAGGGGCAGCTCGGAACCGACTGCCTCGAGGTTTTCAAAGACGTTGCCGAAGTGGTCGGCGTTGATTTGCCGGAGGTGGATCTTTCCGACCGCGGGTCGTGTTTCGCGGCGCTGGAGCGCATTCAGCCGGATGTCATCGTCAACTGCGCGGCCTACACGGCGGTCGATGCCTGCGAAACGGATCCGTCCTGCTGGAAGGCCAATCGCGATCTGCCGGCGCATTTGGCGGAGTGGACGGAAGCAAACAACGCGTTCTTGGTGCACGTTTCAACCGACTATGTCTTTTCCGGCGACAAGCCGCTCTACGAAGCGGTGGTCGAGAGCGACGAGCCGAGCCCGGTTTCGGAATATGGCCGCTCCAAGTTGGCCGGAGAGCGGGCCATTGCCGAGCGGACCGAACGGTTTGCCATTCTGCGCACGGCCTGGCTCTATGGGGCGCATGGCAACAATTTCCTGAAGACGATGCTGCGCCTGACGCTCCGGAATCCGGGCAAAGAATTCAAGGTGGTGAACGACCAATGGGGATCGCCGACCTTGTCCCGCACCTTGGCGCGCCAAATCCGGGCCGTTGCGGAGCAGCGGGCAACGGGCATCTTCCACGCTTCGTCCGAAGGCTATGCCACGTGGTTCGATCTGGCCTGTGCGTTCCTGGACCAATTGGGAATTGTCCACGGTTTCGTGCCCTGCACCAGCGACGAATTTCCAACGCCGACCAAACGCCCCGCTAACTCCATTACGGAGAATGCCCGAGCCAAAGAGCTTGGCATCAATTGTTTCGACGATTGGCGCGACGAGTTGAAACGGTTTGTCGAACAGAGCGGAGCAGCCGTGATAGAGGAGTGTTCCTAGTGCTTGGTGCTTAGTGCTTGGTGCTTGGTGCTTAGTAGAAAGGCGTAAGGTGAAGATAGAACGATTTGAGGATATTGATGGTTGGAAAAAGGGCCGAGAGTTGGCCCGCTTGGTTTATTCATTTTCACGCCGAGCTGAGTTTTCGAAAGACGATGGATTAAAAGATCAAATCACTCGGGCATCGGTCTCGATCATGAACAACGTTGCGGAAGGATTTGATGGCGGGAGCGATGCCGAGTTTATCCGTTTTCTAATCTGTGCTCAACGATCTATTACCGAGGTCAAAAGCTGTCTTTATGTGGCTCTGGACAATGAGTATATCGGCGAAGATGATTTCAATAAGGCTTATTCCTTGGCTAATGAAGCCAATTATCTGATTGGCGGTTTTATCAAATACTTGAAATCAAAACGTGGCTAGGGGAGACGGTGCGCACCAAGCACGATGCACCAAGCACGATGCACCACGCACAAAGAACAAAGGACTATTGAAAATGAAAAAAGTTGTTGTAACGGGTGGGGCGGGATTTATCGGATCGGCGGTTTGTCGTCATTTGGTCTCGGACAAGGGCTGCGCGGTCCTGAATCTGGACAAGCTGACCTATGCCGGCGTGCCGGAATCGCTGCGGGAAATCGAAGACAGCGGTTTGTATCGATTCGAAAAGGCGGATGTTTGCGACAAGGCGGCGGTATCGGCCATCTTGTCCGATTTCCAGCCCGACGCCGTGATGCATCTGGCGGCGGAATCGCATGTCGACCGTTCGATCGACGGCCCGGCAACCTTCATCGAAACCAACATCGTCGGCACCTACAACATGCTGGAATGCGCACGGGAATATTGGAACACGCTTTCCGAAGAGGGAAAAAAGGCATTCCGATTCCACCATATTTCGACGGACGAGGTTTACGGCTCGCTGGGGGAAGAGGGGTTGTTTGAGGAAACCACGCCCTACGATCCGCGCTCGCCCTATTCGGCCAGCAAGGCTTCCAGCGACCATTTGGTCAAGGCGTGGTTCCACACCTACGGCCTGCCGGTGGTGATTACCAACTGCTCGAACAACTATGGGCCGTACCATTTTCCCGAAAAGCTCATCCCGCTGGTGATCCTCAACGCGTTGGATGAAAAGCAACTGCCCGTCTATGGCAAGGGCGACAATATCCGCGACTGGCTCTATGTCGAAGACCACGCCCGCGCGCTGGTCACCGTGGTGGAAACCGGCCGGCTGGGCGAAACCTATAACGTGGGCGGGCGCAACGAACGCACCAATCTGGAAGTGGTGGAGACGATCTGCGCGATTCTCGACGAACTGAGGCCGCGGACCGAGGGATCCTACCAGGATTTGATCACGTTCGTGACCGACCGCCCCGGGCACGACAGGCGCTATGCAATCGATGCCACCAAGCTCGAAACCGAGCTGGGCTGGAAGGCGCAGGAAAACGTCGATACGGGCATCCGCCGTACGATCCAGTGGTATCTCGACAACGCGTGGTGGTGGCAACCGTTGCGCGCGTCGCGCTACGCGGGGGAACGATTGGGCAAAGCCTAATCGTTCAAACGATGGTTGAAATGTTGTTTGGTTGATAAGGAGCGCGGCGGGGACTGCGATGATAAGGTTTCAGTTCGATGTTGATGAGGATGGCTTGTGCCTGAAATGAGAAGTTACTTGGTGATGCGCTCCTGACAGCTAGCATTAATCAACCGATGGGCCAGGATGAAACCGCAGGTTAAAAAATGAGCGAACTAAAAACGTTCGAGACATTGGAGTGCTATAAGCTGGCAAGGGTGTTGAGGAACGAGATTTCGAAGTTCTGTAAAACCTTGCCGAAGGACGAGACCTATCGTTTGAAGGATCAGATTGTTCGTTCTTCTCGTTCTGTTTCGGCCAATATAGCGGAAGGTTATGGTCGGCATCATCATCAGGAAAACCTGCAGTTTTGTCGAATGGCTAGGGGCTCGTTAAGTGAAACCCTGGATCATTTGATCGTTGCTGTGGACGACGAATACCTAAGCGATAGTGAATACAGAAAGTTGCGCGTAAATTTAGAGGAAACCTGGAAAGTGCTGAATGGGTACATCGCCTATTTGAAGAAGTGTTCGGTTTCCGGGGTTTCCCAACCAACGAACAACGACCATTAATCAACTAATCTGAAACCAGAGGTTTTTTATATGAAGGGCATAATACTGGCAGGCGGTTCCGGCACGCGGCTTTATCCACTGACGCAGGTGGTGAGCAAGCAGATGCTCCCGGTGTACGATAAACCGATGATCTACTACCCGCTTTCGACGCTGATGCTGGCGGGCATTCGCGAGGTGCTGATCATCAGCACACCGCACGATTTGCCCATGTTCAAGGCCCTGCTGGGCGATGGCTCGCGGATCGGGATGAGCTTCAGCTATGCCGAGCAGCCGAGCCCGGATGGGCTGGCGCAAGCGTTCATCATCGGCGAGGAATTCATCGGCGACGACTCGGTGGCGCTGGTGTTGGGCGACAATATTTTCTACGGCCATGGTTTTCAGGCGATGCTCGCGACCGCTTCGACTTGCGAGGCCGGGGCCACGATCTTTGCCTATCAGGTGGTGGATCCGGAGCGCTACGGTATTGTTGAGTTCGATGCCGAGGGGCGGGCGCTCTCGCTGGAGGAAAAACCGAAAAAACCAAAGTCGAACTTTGCGATTCCCGGCCTCTATTTCTACGACAACCGCGTGGTCGAGGTGGCCAAGAACATGCAACCCTCCGCGCGAGGGGAGCTGGAAATCACCGACGTCAACAAGCAATACCTCGCGTGGGGCGAGTTGAAGGTCCAGAATTTGGGGCGCGGCTTTGCCTGGCTCGATACCGGAACGCATGACGCCATGCATGAAGCATCGAACTATGTCGAGACCATCGAAAAGCGGCAGGGCCTGAAGATTTCCTGCATCGAAGAGATCGCCTATCGCCTGGGCTATATTGACAAGCCCCAACTCGTTGCCCTCGGCGAAGAGATGCAGAAAAACAACTATGGGCAATACCTGCTCCGGCTGGCCGAAGGCCAGCTTTGAAGATTTAAGTTTTAGGATTTAGGTTTTATGTGGATTCCTTTGATGCCTGATACCGCTTTAAAATACCTAACCCCTAACACCTAAAACCTAACACCTAACATCTTAAACCCAAAACTTGACTCCCATGAACGTAGAGACGCTATCCATTCCTGATTTGAAACTAATCAAGCCGCGTCGTTTCGACGATGGGCGGGGTTTTTTTCAGCAAACCTATCAGCGTGCGCAATATGCCGAGGCCGGAATCGACGCGGAGTTTGTGCAGGACAACTGGTCGCACTCGACCAAGGGCGTTTTGCGCGGCTTGCATTACCAGTTCGAGCACGCGCAGTCAAAATTGGTTAGCGTGATGCGCGGCGAGGTGTTCGATGTCGTTGTCGACATGCGCAAAGACTCCCCGACTTTCGGGCAATGGGAGGGGGAAATTCTGTCGGCCGAAAACGGGCATCAGCTTTTTGTTCCCAAAGGGTTCGCCCACGGATTTGTCGTATTGAGCGACGAGGTGGATTTCATCTAC
>NZ_JBFJYW010000047.1:0-16501 GCF_041622395.1 Pontiella sp.
AAATTGAACGGCAAGTCCTATGTCGGCCGCTTTGTCTGTGGCCAGGTGGTTCCCCGCATCCAGCCGCGCCTGGCTCCCGCATTCGAGGAAAAGGTGGAGGAATTCAAGCGCAAGCTGCTGGATCGCAAGGAAGCCGGCCTGTCGGACGACGACTAGGACCCGCCGCAACGGCGGCGCTGATCTTTACCCGCGCTTCTTCCCTATGGGCGACGATTCCACGCGACGCTGCATGTGGGGGGCTGGGAGCCACCGGGTAATTGCGCTGGCGCTGTGGAGGCCGTTGGTTTAACCCAAGTTTCTCCCTCGTCGGCGCAAGTCGTTGCCTTGCAATGATCGGAATTTTTGAGGCACTACAAAGTCGTTAAGGTGTCACCTCCGTTTTGCGCGGGGTGTAGGCGCGGTTGAAGTCGATTCCAAGAAGGGCGTAGATGCGTTGCTGTTCTTCGTCGGGTTCGCTGGGCTTGCGGATAGAGATTTCGCGCCCATCTTCAAGGGGGAGCCGGGTGGTGGCGACGATATGGGTGCCGAGCAGGCGGCGCAGGGTGCGCCATTCGCGTAGGTCGCCGGCGGTTCCGAGGTGAAAGTTACGGTCGCGGGCAACGTCATTAGAGATCCGTTCACCCAATGGGGGCTCTCCTATGGCGTGACCAATGGATGGATGGATGACCAAGACCTCGATGGCTTGATCAACCTCTATGAATATGGACTGAACGGGAATCCGACCAATGGGTTTGTGGATGCCGATCGGCCAGCGTTCGGGCCAGGTGCCGGTGGGCTTGAATATGTGCATGCCCGGCGCAACGATGACGCCAAGCTGGTCTACCGCCTTAGCCTGTCGCCAAGTCTGGATTATCCTGCGTGGGAAAACCTGGGTTATGCGGCCGTGGGCACCAACGAAACCGGCGGGGTGTATGATTATGTCACGAACCTGATCGACACCACGGACCGTGCAAAGTTCATCAAGCTCGAGATCGAACGAACGCCGTAGTTTTCCAGATCGGTTAATTAGGCCGCAATGCCCCGGCTATGGGGTGCGCAACTACTAAGAAAGGCAACCGAAGATCTAAACGGATTAGAGCATTGGGGAGGGGGTGAACGCCCCCTCCCTTTTTTT
Organism: Pontiella sp.; assembly: GCF_041622395.1. Taxonomy (NCBI): domain Bacteria; kingdom Pseudomonadati; phylum Kiritimatiellota; class Kiritimatiellia; order Kiritimatiellales; family Pontiellaceae; genus Pontiella; species Pontiella sp. Next base: position 1,115 of record NZ_JBFJYW010000047.1, read on the forward strand.
TGCTCCAACCTCTTCGCGGCATCCCCGAATGGGATTATTCGCACCGGCGAGCAACGCATCGGGCTGTGCGGGCATAAAAAAAGGACCTGCGTTTAACAGGTCCTTGCGGTGCTTCCTTAAAGAGTGGCGAGAGTGACGGGACTCGAACCCGCAACCTCCAGCGTGACAGGCTGGCGCTCTAACCAATTGAGCTACACCCCCTTGAAAGGAGCGCACATAGTACCCATTTCGGCGGTGCCCGCAAGTGGAAATTGTCGTTTTTTTTCGAGGTTGTTCTAATTCATTTAATCCGAGGGTTTTGGGGCGTGTTTTTTCGGTGGGGTGCACGCTTTTTGCGGCCGTCTTGTATCCCGGTTGCCGCCGTCCGGGCGGGTTTCATGGAAATAAACGGCGGCGTATGACTTTCCTTTTTCGCCCTCTCTCTCTACAGTGCCCGTTCAGTAGAGGCTTCAACTTGATCCGGAATGCTGGTGGCACGATTGTTGCGATAGTGGCGGCGAAAGATCCCTGCCGGGATCGTTGGACGAAAAGGGAAGTTTGAGAACATGGGTTTTCTTGTTAAATACATTGTTGTGTTCCTGACGAGCCTCGTGGCTTCGCTGCTGCTGGTTCCGTTGGTGAAACGCATGGCGCCGGCCCTGGGATTGGTGGACGAGCCGGACGAGCGCCGCATTCATAAAGTGCCGATCCCTCGCTGCGGCGGCATTGCCGTGTTTGTGGCAACGCATCTGGCCTTGCTGGTCATCTTCTTCGGGCCCTGGCGGAATCTTGCCGGAGCCACCCAGTTGAAGGACTGGGGCTTGATTCTCCTCGGATCGTTCCTGCTGCTGCTCGTCGGCCTCTTCGACGACCGCTTCGACATGCGTGCCTGGTTCAAGTTGTTGGGCCAGCTGGGGATCGCCTTGCTGATGTTCTTTGGGGGCTTCACGGTCGAAACCTTTCTGAACGTCGATCTGCCCTATGTCGTCAATCTCGGCATTACCCTCTTTTGGTTTGTCCTTCTAATCAATGCCTTCAACCTGATCGACGGCATGGATGGCGCATGTGCCGGGCTCGGCATGATCGCGAGCGCCGGGCTCGCCGGTATGTTGCTTTCGCTCCATCAGCCGACCGATGCGCTGGTGCTGGTGGCGCTGGTGGGGGCCTGCCTCGGGTTTTTGCGCTACAATTTCAACCCCGCCTCCGTCTTCCTGGGCGATTGCGGCAGCATGTTCATCGGTTTCATGCTGGCGGCCGTTTCGCTCAAGGCCGATGTCAAGGAGTCGATGATCGTCGCCCTGATCGTGCCGTTGCTGGCGGTGGGCGTGCCGGTGTTCGATGTCATGATGGCGGTCTGGCGCCGCATGGCCCGCAAGCTGGTTTCCATGATCAACAAGGACGGGCGCGCCACCAAGGTGTTCGGCCCCGACCTTGACCATATCCACCACAAGCTGATGCGCAGTGGCATGACCCAGCGCAAGGCGGCGATCGCCCTTTATGGCGCCGCCATCTTTTTCTGCGTGGTGGCGATCGGTGCCGCTTTGATGACCTCCAACCGCATGGCGCTGCTGATGATCGGCATGATCGTCGTGCTGCACGTCGTGGTTCGGCAGGTTGCGCAGGTGGAGCTTTGGACGACCACCCAAGTGGTGCTGCAAGGGGTCAAGCGGCCGCGTAACCTCGTTGGCTTGCTCGTGGCCTTTGGCTGGGATATCGGCAGTTTGATGCTGGCAACCTACTTTGTTTTCGGGGTCGTGCTCGGCCGGGCGTTTTCCCTGTTGCATCTGGCCGTGTGCATCATGATTCCGTTCGCGACCATCTACTTCTACAACATATACAAGACGGTCTGGACCCGTTCGCGCGTGTCGCAACTCGTGGCGTTGGCGCTTCAGCTCATGGCCGGGGAAGCATTGGCCGGGGTGGCCCTGCTTTGGGTGGCGGATCTCGCCGCCATGGAGTTGGTGCTCGCGGTGTCGCTACATGCCCTCGTGGCGGGAATCGGGATTGTCGGGGTACGCGCCGGGTTGCGCGCGGTGCGCGACCTGAATGCCTGGCTGCGTTGCTCTGCGGTCGCCGAGGGGGACGCCAATACCCTGATCCTTGGGGCCGGCGAGAACGCCATCCTTTTTCTGCGCCAGTCCTCTTTCGCCGACCAGCAGAAGGCCCCGCGCCGGATCGTCGGCTTGATCGACGACAACCCCGCGCTTTACCACAAGGTCGTCTACGGCTATCCGGTGCTCGGGAATTTCGACGAACTTGAGCGGGTCATCGAAGAGCAGGGGGTCAAGGAGTTGGTCTTTACCCACTATTATTCCGACGAGTTGCGCGACCGCATCCTGGCGCTTCAGCCCAAATACAACCTGCTCGTGCGCGACTTTGTCTTTGCCTTGATCGATCTCGACCGTCGGGGCATCGGACGCGGCGTCGTCAAACCCTATTCCATCAACGACCTCGACACCCAGAACCTCTATGCCCGGGCCAAGAAATTCGACATCTCGGGGCCCGAGGTGAACACGGCCGAAGCCGAGCTCGGGGCCATCGGCGTGCTCGACTGATCGTCCGGCCTACTCGCGGATCTGGCCCTTGCCCTCGATCACGAACTTGTAGGTCGTCAGCTCCTCCAGGCCCATCGGGCCGCGCGCGTGCAACTTGTCGGTGCTCACGCCGATCTCGGCTCCCATGCCGAACTCGGATCCGTCCGTGAAGCGCGTCGAGGCATTGACGTATACCGTGGCCGAATCCACCTCGTTCAGGAAGGCCGTCGCCACCTTGTCGTCCTCGGTAATGATGGCATCGGAGTGGCCGGAGCCATAGGTGTTGATATGCTCGATCGCCGCAACGACATCGTCCACTACGCGGATCGACAGGATCAGGTCGACATATTCGGTGCGCCAATCTTCTTCCGTGGCGGGGATCGCGGAGGGGATCAGCTTGCAGGTGGCTTCGTCGCCGCGAATCTCAACTTTGTGGCGTTCCAGGATCTCGGCCATCTTGGGCAAAAACTCGTCCGCGATGTCTTGGTGGACCAAAAGGGTTTCCATCGCGTTGCAGACGCCGGGGCGCTGGCACTTGGCGTTTTCGCAAATCCGCAAGGCCATCGTCAGGTTGGCGGCGGCATCCACATAGGTGTGGCACACGCCCGCATAGTGCTTGATGACCGGAACGTGCGCCATCTCCATCACCGCCCGGATGAGCCCTTCGCCGCCGCGGGGGATGATCAGGTCCAGATAGTCCGTCATCTGGCACATCACCTTCACCGCCTCGCGGTCGGTGGTGGGGATGAGCTGGATGGTGTTGGCGGGCATGCCCTTGGCTTCGCCGCCCTTTTGCATGGATTGGGCGATGGCCAGGTTCGAACGGAGCGCTTCCTTCCCGCCGCGCAGGATTACCGCATTCGAGGTCTTGAAGCACAGCGCCGCCGCATCGCAGGTGACGTTCGGGCGCGATTCGAAGATAATGCCGATCACGCCGATCGGCACCCGGCGCTTGTGGATTTCCAGCCCGTTCGGGCGGTTCCATGTGCTGATTTCCTCGCCCACCGGGTCGCTCAGTACGGCCACATCGCGCAGGCCCTTGATCATGCTGTCGATCCGCGCGTCCGTCAGCTCCAGCCGGTCGAGCATGGCGGCGGTCAGTCCGGCGGCTTTGCCCGCTTCCAGATCCTGGTCGTTTTCCGCCTGGATAAAGGCGCGCTGCGCATCCAGCTCTTCCGCCATCGCTTCGAGGATCGCGTTCTTCCTGCGGCTGGAGAGTTTCGCCAGTTCCCGGCTCGCCGCCTTGGCGTCCGCACCGATTTTCAGAACCTGTTCTTTAATATCCATTGTCGTGCCCTTCTTAAAGTATCACCATGTTGTCGTGGTGGATCACCACTCCGGACTTGCCGGAGGTCTTTTGGCCCATGAGGCCGGAAATTTCTTCGCTCGAATAGGCCGTCAGACCGCGGGCGAGGTGCTTGCCTCCAACGGATCGAACGTCGACCATCGCGCCGATCTTGAAGGAACCCTCCACGGCCCGGATGCCGACGGGCAGCAGGCTCTTGCCTTTGGCCATTGCATCCGCCGCGCCGTCATCGACCACCAAATGGCCCTCGGCCCGGTTGAAGAAGGCGATCCATCGTTTGCGCTTCGAAATGTTGCTTTCCTTCGGGAAGAGCAGGGTGCCCTCGTTCTTGCCCTCGAAAATGCGCGTGAGCACCCCGGTTTTCCGCCCGTTGGCAATCACCACCGGCACCCCGTTGCGCGCCGCGATCTGGGCCGATTTCAGTTTCGAGGCCATTCCGCCCGTCGAAAGTTTGTCCTGCTTGTCGGCCACCAGCCCCAGCACATCGTCGTCCACTTCCTCGATATACGAAACCCGCGCGTTGTTGCTGTCGCGTAGGCCGTCGGTGGTGCTCAGCAACACGAGGGCATCCGCGTCGACCAGGATTGCCACCAGGGCCGCCAGCACATCGTTGTCGCCGAACTTGATCTCCTCCGTCGATATGGCATCGTTTTCGTTGATGATCGGGACGATGCGGTTGGCGATCAGGTTGAGGAGCGTGTTGCGGGCGTTCAGGTGTCGTTCCCGGTGCTTCAGTGCATCGTACGTCAGCAGAACCTGGCCAACGCGGCATGCGCGCTGGCTGAAAAGCTCGTCATAGATGCTCATCAGGCGGATCTGCCCCACGGCGGCGGCCATCTGCAGGTCCGGCATCGCCTTCGGCCGTGTTTTCATGCCCAGCGCATCCAGCCCGGCCCCGACTGCGCCCGACGAAACGAACGCCACTTCGCAACCGCCGTTCTGCAGCTTCGCCAAATCGTCGACCAGCAGGCCGAGCCGTCGTTTGTCGGGCCGACCCGTGCGTTGCACCAGCACCTTGCTGCCCGCCTTCACAACGATTCGTTTCGCGTTCTTGAGCGATTCCCTATGTATTTTTTGCGTCATAAAATTGAACCAATTCGCTAAAACAGCCCAACGTGCTACCACATCGTTCCCCCTTTGTCGAGTAGGCGGGTTTCATCGGCCTTGCCCGTTCTTTCGTGGCGCCGTTTTTGCTCGGCAACAGAGTCGCTTCGCGCTTCGAAACCCGCCTTCTTCAACCCCCTGATTTCGGGGTGCCGTGATGCGTGCGTCCACGCATGCAATCCGCCGCCACCCGGCGAGACGCTTCGGTGTCATTTGATTTGAGGCAATTCGATTGCGTAAGTTTCGGCCAAAAGGGCTTGCCCGGCAACGGCGAAGACTCTAAATTCCCGCTCCTTTGTAGACCGCTACGATTCAGGAGGAATGGCTGAGTGGTTGAAAGCGCACGATTCGAAATCGTGTGGCCCGCAAGGGCTCGGGGGTTCGAATCCCTCTTCCTCCGCCACTTTCAAGGCCCCGTTGCTTCTGGGCGGCTCCGGCACCATCGTTGATGGAGCGCCCAAATTGCCTGGCAAGACCATGCCGGAAATGTACCGCCGACTCGCGCGGAAGCCTCGAATTGCCGTAACCTCTGCATTCCCCTTACTATTGACGGGCACCGGCAACGAACCGAACGCGACCGATGTACCCATATGGAACGGGTATTTTGTTTACACATTGCGTTTGCCGGCACAGGATTACTCTTCGAATAGGTATGCATGCAGGGAGGCATTCATGAAAAAGATTGCAACTAGCGTTGTTGTCGCGTTGTGCATAGGTGTGCTGACGGCACACGGGCAAGAAGGGCTTATCCTTGAGAATGGAGCCGAAGTGACGATCGAGGGTACGACGCTCGAGGCTTCTTACGTCGTGGTCTGTTCCGGCAGCGCTTTTGATTATGGCAATCGCTTGTTGATTCGCAATGGGGGTACTGTGCGGTGTCTTGGCTCGATGTATGTCAACGGTACGGTCAGCACGGGAGTAAACTATGACTGGCTCTACAGTTATGCGTCCATCTCCGGAGCCGAATCCACATTGGATATCGGAGGCGACTTGCGGCTGTATTCTTCCGATTTGCCGGGGCGGACGCCCGGAACCTGGGATCCTTGGGGGGTGCCGTGCCATATGGAGATCTCGGATGGCGCGACAGTCTCCGTAGGCGGAACGGTCTCCATTCAAAACGCAAGCACCTTGAACTTGGGCTCGGGAGGAACGCTTTCCGTCGGCTCGGACTTCAATGCTTCCATGGCCGGGTTTAGCTATGGCTCGGGAAGTACCTTGTCGGTCGCCGGGCAACTCAGTGGCTTGTCCACGTTGGCGTCGGGCCGCAGATTCGAAGCCGTGGATGTCCTTGGCGATCTTACGGTGCATGGAACCTTTGCGCCCGGCAACAGCCCTGGCGATAGCGTCGTGAATGGCTCGTTGACGCTGGCCGCAGATGGAACCCTTGAAATGGAGATGGAGGGATATGAGCCGGGAACGGAGCACGACCGTTTGAGCGTGACGGGGCCGGCGACATTGGAGGGCGAACTCGATCTTGTTTTTCTCGATGAATTCACGGTCGCATATGGCGATCGCTTCGATTTGTTCGACTGGGACGGCGGAGTCAGCGGGGAATTTTCCAGCATCGCAAGCGCCCCATTATCCGAAGGGTTGTCCTGGGATGCTTCCGAACTTTACACGACGGGCTCGCTCTCCGTGGTTCCGGAACCGGGGGTGGTCGGGATGCTGGCCTTCTTTGGGGGCGGTCTCTTTTTCGCGCGGCGTATCTTTGCCTTCGGCTGATGAATTCCGGGCGCGGTTGTCCCCTTGCAGGGTCCCGGCCGGTTCGGGATTGCGCCGGGCGGGTTAGTGGATAAGAATACGCGCCCATGGAAACCATCGGACATATCGACGACTTGCCCGGCCTCACCGACACCGCCATCCACCTTTGGGGCGTGCATGTTTCCGGCGTGCAGGATCGGCTGGAGGCCTGGCATTCGTTGCTCTGCGAAAAGGAGCGGGCGAAAGCGGCGCGGTTCCATCGGGCGTCCGACCGTTGCTCGTCGATCGCGGCGCGCGGTGCCCTCCGGATCCTTCTCTCCGCCTATACCGGGATGCGGGCCGCGGAGATCGTCTTCGAATATTCGGAAAACGGGAAGCCGCATGTGGCCGAGTCCGCTGTGCGCTTCAATGTTTCCCACTCCGGCGACTGGGTGTTGCTGGCATTTGGGCTAAACCGCGATATCGGCGTCGATATCGAGCGCATCCGCCCCGAGATGGACGTGATGTCGATCGCTTCGCGTTATTTCACCCCCGGCGAATCCGGGTGGATCGAAAGCGCCGAGAATCGGCCGGCGGCCTTCTTCCACTTTTGGTCGCGGAAGGAGGCCTATGTGAAGGCGACCGGATCGGGCCTGTTCCGGGAGCTCTCCAGTTTTGCCGTCCCGTTCGACGACGTCGAAAAAGACGGATGGTTTTTCCAGCGCCTCGAGGCGGGGCCGGAATATGCCGCCGCCGTCGTGACGAACCGGCCGGTTGAAAGCCTGCGCTGCTTCGATTTCGGCGCCTCGCCGTGCTGGTTGGGCGTTTAGGTCAGCGTTTGCTCGCGAACTTGTCTTTCACGCGGTCCCAGAACGTTTCTTCGCAGAAGTCCTTGAATTCGCCGGCATCGAAGAAGGTGCCGTGGCACTGGGCGCAGGCTTCGAGCTGGATGTGGGGCTGCTCGATGTCGTGGACCGGCAGCATCGGAATGTGGCACTTCGGGCACTTGACTTCCCAGTTCCGGTTCATCTTCTTGCCGACCTTGGGATCGCCCGTATCGATTTGGGCGGCGTCCTTGGCTTCCAGCAGCTCCTCGGCCTCAAGGGCGTCGAACCACAGGCCGCCGCATTCGGGACATTGGTCGTATTCGACGTCCTTGTAGGCGTTGGGTTTCATCGTTGTTTGGCATTTCGGGCATTCCATGGCACTTCCCCTGTTTGATTGTTAATGGTTGCTGGTCGACAGCGTATCAATCTCTTTTTATACTGTCCACTTTCATAATGTGTTGGTATGCCTTTCGTCTATTACACAACTTCGGTGGAGTTGTAATGGCGTGCGAAGATGGGGCGCGATACGGTGGCGGCATTCAAGGGGACGTAGATGAAATCGAACGAAGTACTCAGAAAATCGCTCGGCAACCTCGGGGTCAAATCCGTGGCGGCCGACCTCGGGTTGTCGACCTCGCTGATCTACAAGTGGTGCCAGCCCTCCGACACGGAGGATGCCAGCGGCGCGGAGAATCCGCTCGATCGCATCGCGAAGGTGTACCGGCTCACCGGGGACAAGGGGCCCATCGAGTGGCTCTGCCGCGAGGCCGATGGCTATTTCGTCGAGAACGTCCAGCCCGGAGACAGCGATGCCATTCCGCTGCTGCACATGACCCGCCGCATCGTGCGCGAATTTTCCGATCTGCTCGACGTGCTGACCGAAAGTATTGAAAACGACGGGGTGATCGACCTCCCGGAGGCGGGAAAAATCCGCAACGAATGGGAAAAGCTGAAATCCTCCGCCGAAAGTTTTGTCAACGCCTGCGAACAAGGTCTCTACGATGCAGCGGAAGGGGACGACCATGAATGAGTGGTGGAGCGACTTGCCGGGCATATCCCGCATCTTTTTCGGAATGGCCGTATTCTTCAGCGTGTTTTTCATCTGGCAGATCATTGCCGCCTTCCTCGGAATGGGGGGCGATGACGCCGATGTCGGGGGCTTCGACGCCGACGGCGACGGCGGCGATTTCGGCGCGCCGGACGATGTCGATCATCACGACGTCATTGAATCGTCGCAGGCGTTCCGGATCGTCAGTCTGCGCTCGATCATCACCTTTTTCACGCTGTTTTCCTGGATGGGCGCACTGTATACGGCCAAGGGCATGGCCGTCGGGGTGGCGCTGAGTCTGGCCGCGCTCTGGGGGCTCGTCGGCATGTTTGTCGTGGCCTTCATTTTCTACGGCATGAACAAGCTTACCGAAACGGGCACCAAGGATGTGGCCACCTGTAAAGGAAGCGTCGGAACGGTTTATCTCGATATTCCGGCCGATGGGTTCGGCGAGGTGAAGACGGTCGTCAGCAACGCCGTCGAGCACGTGAGAGCCAAAAGCATTACGGGCGAGCCGCTGCCTGCGGGCACCGAAGTCCGCATCGAACAAGTGATTGGCCAGACGCTGGTTGGGGTTGTGAAATTAACGAATAAAGGAGAGTAAAAAATGGAATTCCTGATAGGACTCATCATGGTCGCGGTTGCAGGCATTGCGGCGTTTCTGGCGCTGGTCGGCCGCTTCCGCCGCTGCCCGTCGAACAAGATCCTCGTCATTTACGGGAAAACGTCGAGCGGCGCGGCCAAGTGTATCCACGGGGGCGCGGCCTTTGTCTGGCCGTTGTTCCAGGACTACGCCTACCTCGACCTCGAACCGTTCGTGGTTCCGATCGACCTGAAAAACGCGCTGTCGCAGGAAAACATCCGCGTCACCGTTCCGACGACCGTCACGGCGGCGATCTCCAACACGCCGGGGGTCATGCAGAATGCGGCCGTCCGCCTGCTCGGGCTCACCCGCAAGGAGATCGAAGACCAGGCGCAGGATATCATCCTCGGCCAGATGCGCGCCGTGATCGCCACCATGCTGATCGAAGAAATCAACCGCGACCGCCAGGCCTTCCTGGGCAAGGTGAATGAAGCCGTTTCGGGCGAGCTCGAAAAAATCGGCCTCTACCTGATCAACGTCAACATTCGCGACATCGAAGACGAATCCGGCTACATCGAAGCGCTCGGCCGCCGCGCCGCCGCCGAAGCGATCAACCAGGCGTTGGTCGATGTCGCCGAGCAGGAAAAGCTCGGCCAGACCGGGGTGGCCCTCCGCGAGCGCGACAAGCGTGTCGCCGTCGCCGCCGCCACCGCCGAAGCGGAAATCGGGGAGGCCTCGGCCGATCGCGACCGCCGTTCGCAATCCGCCGCGCTCGACGCCGAAGCCGCCCAGGGCGAAACCGAGGCCCGCGCCAAGAAGGCCGCCTACGAAGCCAACCAGTCCGTGGCTGAAGAAGAGGCCCGCAACCGCCGCGAGTCGGCCGCCAAGGATGCCGACGGCGCCATTCGCGTTGCGCAGGAAATCGCCGAGAAAAACGCGGAAGAAGCCCGCGCCGAACGCGAGACCGCCCGCCTGAAAGCAACCATCATCGTTGCCGCGACCGCCGACAAGGAGCAGACGATTATTGCCGCCGAAGCCGCCAAGGCCAAGACGATCATCGCCGCCCAAGCCGCCAAGGAGCAGCAGATCATTGCCGCCGAAGGTGAAAAACAGCGTCTCATCATCTCCGCCGAAGGGAAGAAGGAAAGCACCATCCGCATCGCCGAAGGCGAGGCCGAAGGCACGCTCGCCAAGATGACCGCCGAAGGCCAAGGGGTGAAAGCCATCCTCGACGGCAAGGCGCAAGGGTACGAAGCGCTCGTCAATGCCTGCGATTCGGTCAACGACGTGGCTTCGCTGCTGCTCATCGAAAAGCTCGAAGAGATTGCGGGCGTACAGGCCAAGGCCATTGCCGATCTGCCGATCGAAAAGGTCATCGTCTGGGACGGCGGCGGAAAGGACGGCGGAGGGCTCTCCGGTCTCGGTGGCCGTCTGATGGGCGCGTTGCCCCCGATGCACGACCTCGCCAAGCAGGTCGGCCTCGACCTGCCCGAATTCCTCGGCAAGCTCCAGGGCGATAAGCCTGCGAAGGCTCCGGCGGATGCGCCTGCCGCGGAATAAACCGCACCCGGAAGGAAACAGGACGGATAGGGTTAATATACCTTATTCGTCCTTTTCTTTTTCAACTTCGTTGTTCTAGCCTTTGGTTCATGAAAGCGACATTGAACACGATCAGTCGGCGCGAGTTCGCTCTCGCGGTTTCCACGTTGGCCGGCGGCGCCGCGTTTGCGGAGACGCCCTCCTCGGATAAACTGGGATATGTCCTGCCGCGCCGCCGTCTCGGGAAAACCGGGATGATGGTAACGCGCTTCTGCCCCGGCGGAATGCATATCGAGTGGATGCCAAACGAGGCGGATTCGCAGAAAGCCATCGAGCTAAGCATCGAAAAAGGCGTCCGCTTTTTCGACACGGCCTACGCGTATGGCCGCGGCCGCAGCGAGGAGCTCTACGGAAAATTCCTTTCGCCCAAATACCGCGAGCATGTGCAGATCATGTCGAAGACGGTCGGCAAGGACGCCAAGTCCGCCCGCCAACAGCTCGAGGGCGGTCTGCGGCGGATGAAGACCGACTACATCGACCTTTACCTGATGCACGCGGTCGACTCCGTCGAAGACGGGAAGGCGCGCATCCAGGCCGGGGTGCTGGAGGAGCTGCGCAAGGCCAAGGACGAGGGCAAGATCCGGCATATCGGTTTTTCCGGCCACCGAACGCCCGAGGCCCACAACTGGTTGCTGGAGGAGGGTTTTCCCGATGCCGAGGCGGTGCTGATGCCCATCAATGTGGCGGACCCCTCGTACGAGAGTTTCATTCTCAACACCCTCCCGCGGTTGATGAAGAAGGACGTCGGGGTGCTGGCCATGAAGACGCTCGGCAACGCCGGGCTTCTGGGCGGAACCCGCGGCGGCGTAAAAGGCGATCCCGTCGGAACCGGGCGCGCGGTTGTGCCGCAGCTGGTCAGCGTTCGGGATGCGCACCGCTTCGCATTGTCGCTCCCCGTCGCCGCGATCGTCGCCGGCTCGAACGACCTCAAGCAGCTCGGCGAAAACCTGGATACCGCGAAAAACTTCCTGCCGTTGACCCCGTCGGAGCGCGACGCGATGATTGCGGCTTGCGCCGAGCAGGGCAAAACGGGCGAGATGGAATTCTACAAGTGGCAGGGGATGCGGCCCAAGCGAACGTAGTACGCTGGAAACCTTAAACTTTCGGATGATTTTCAACCACCCGCTTCGCTAGAGGCCACAGAGGGGATATGTATATATGAGCCTCTGTGTCTCAGTGCCCTCTGTGGTGAAAATACGAAGTTCTAGGTGATCCGCTGCACTGGTGCTCCGTATTTCTTAATCAATCGCACTGAGCAAACGTTCGCGTGAGCAAGGATTCAATTTAACACCCGCTTCGCTAAAGGTCGCAAAGACCCCAAAGATCCATTCCGCAGGCTTTCGGGGCTTTTGTGATCTCTGCGTTCTTTTGTGGCCAACGATTGCCCGCGTGGAATCCGCAATGGTTGGTCGCCGGAGCAATGGGAACGAGTGCGTGGTGGCTGGTGCTGGACTTATTGCCACGAGAGCACGCAAAGACCCCAAAGATCCGTTCCGCAGGCTTTCGGGGCTTTTGTGATCCCTGCGTTCTTTTGTGGTCAACGATTGCCCGCATGGAATCCGCAGTGTAGCGACATCCGGAGGCGGTTTTGTTCGGGCACAAAAAAACCAGAGGTTGGAAAACGGTTTTTCCAACCTTTGGAAATGATTTTGAATAAATGCAGGGCGGTGGTTAGCCGATTGCGGTGACGTTGGTAGCCTGCGGGCCTTTCTGGCCGTTCTCTACCTGAAACGATACGCTTTGGCCTTCCAGCAACGTGCGGCGGCCTTCGGCATTGATGGCTGTGAAGTGAACGAACACATCGTCGCCGGTTTCGCGGGCAATGAATCCATAGCCCTTTTCATCGTTGAACCATTTAACTGTACCGGTCTCGAGTTGGTCTGACATACTAGCTGTACTCCTAAACGGGCCGTTGCCGGCCTTTTCTTTCTTCTGTGACCAATCCCCCTTGAAGAACCGGTCGTTCATTACTCATCCCCGAAGGGCGGATTGCGATCAATCCGGGAAGTAGGCTAATCAGGGCCCATCGGAATTGCGAGAACTGTTTTTGCATAAATTCAAGGCTTTCTGCCCCTTTGCCCTGCGCCGACTTCATTCATCCTAGAAAAGTAAATGAACCACAGATCGCCCTTGCGAGCGAATAGCGATCAGTTGCCGATAAACACATCCATATCAAATTGAGTATCCGTGTCCATCCGAGTTCATCCGTGGTTCCCGGAGTTAGGTTCATGGAATCGGCCCTCTTTTCGGTAAATAGGAATCGAGATGCGGAATTGAATTGATGTTGGGCCGCAGGGGTGGCATAAAACGTCTGATTAAAGACGTGATTAAAGCGCACATGTTTAATAGGCTTTTGCGCAACGAAGGAGGCACGCGCCATGGCAGTCGATAAAATCAAGGTGGAATTGCCCACGCCCGACTACTACGAAGCCGAGGTAAAGTGCCGAAATTCGTGTCCGGTCCATACGGATGCCCGCGGCTACCTGATGGCAACGGTGGCCGGAAAATACGAGGAAGCCTACGCCATTTCCCGCGCCACCAATCCCTTTGCCTCCATTTGCGGAAAAGTTTGCGGCGCCCCGTGCGAGAAGGGCTGCCGCCGTTCCGACGTCGACGAAGCGGTCGTGATCCGCAACATCAAGGGCTTTCTGACCGATAAGCACGGGCCCGAGACCGGCGATTTGCGAACGCCGTTGAGCTATTCCATCGCGCCCGGTTGCGTCGATCCCGAATTGAACGGGAAGTCGGTCGGGATCATTGGCGGCGGTTGCGCGGGCTACACCTGCGCGCACGACCTGGCGCGGCTGGGTTATCGGGTCACTCTCTACGAGCGCTGGGAAAAATCGGGCGGCCAGCTGGTTCAGGGCGTACCGATCAACCGTCTTTCCCGCAAGGTGGTCGCCGACGAGCTGGCTTCCATTGAACTGTTCGGCAACATCGAGGTAAAGCACGGGGTCGACGTTGGCAAGGATATCTCCTTTGCCGAGCTGGAAGCCCGGCACGATGCGGTCTACATCGCCGTGGGGTTGGCGAAAGGAAAACGTATTCCGCTTCCGAACGCCGACCACGAAAACGTGCACATCGGCCTCGAGTTCCTTTTCGATTTCAACATGCGCGACAAGTGGGATCTGACCTCCAGCCGCTCGATCGTCATCGGCGGCGGCGACGTGGCGTTCGATGTCGCCCGTTCCGCTCTGCGCTGCGGGTCGCCCGAGGTGCAGCTGGCCTGTCTGGAGCGCGAGCATCTCGGCGAAATGACCGGGTCGGTCGACGAGCGCGAAGGCGGCCGCCGCGAGGGCGTCGTGATCAACGATGGCTGGGGCCCGCGCGAGATCGTCGTCGAAGACGGCAAGATCAAGGGACTGACGGTCAGCAAGGTGGTCCGCGTGTTTGATGAGGCGGGCGCGTTTTCCCCGCAGATGGAGGAAGAGACCCGCCTGATCGAGGGCGACGCCGTCTTCTTTGCCGTGGGGCAGGGTTCCGATCTCGCGTTTTTGGAAGGTTCCGGCGTCGAGCTCACGCCGCAGGGCTGGGTCAAGGTTGCGAACGAAGAGACGCAGCAGACCAGCAAGCCGAATGTATTTGTCGGCGGCGACATTGCCCATGGCCCGAAACTGTTCATCGATGCGGTGGCCTCCGGCAGCCGGGCGGCGCAGGGCATCCACTCCTACCTCTTCGGCGAGGCGCCGCGGTCGCTCAAGCGCAAGCTGACCTTCACCGACCTGCCGGAATATGGAAGAAACTCGATTTATGTGGACGACGGGCGCGATGAGCGCGAAGAGCTTCCGGTCAAACCCGCCGAGCAACCGGAATTCAATACGACGGTCGAGTATCTCGATGACGCGGCGAAAAAGCAGTCGGCCCGCTGCCTCGAATGCCATATCCATCCCACTTTCGAGGGCGACATCTGCATCCTGTGCGGCGGTTGCGTCGACGTTTGTCCGTCCTATTGCCTTTCGATGAAGACGATCGACCGCGTGGATGGCGGCGCCGAATTGAAGGTGCTGGCCGAAATGGAGTTCGGATCGATGGAAGTGGCCGAGGCCGAGGGATCGGTGATGCTGTTCGATCCGCTCAAGTGCATCCGCTGCGGGATGTGCGCGCAGAAGTGCCCGACCGGCGCCTGCAAGATGTCGGTCAACGAGTTCGAGGACTGTTTCGCATGATCGCGCTGACGATCATCCTGTTGATTTCAACCACGCTGTTGGGCGGCATCTTTTTCGTGCTGTTTCGATGGGCGGTCAGGGATGGCCAGTTCGACGATCCCGAAGAGGCGAAGTATGTGATTTTCCGCGAGGATGAAGCAGGAACAAAAAACAAACCGCAAAAGCACTGAGGACGCGAAGCAGTGCAAGGCATCGCGATTTCAGCGTCTTCGTGGGTTCGGTTCGGAGGACAGGGACGTGGCTAAAAAGGAAAAAAAGGACGGCAAGAGTCGGCGCGAGATGATTGCGCTGGGATCGGCCTTCGGCTTGATGGGAATCGCTGGACTCGGCACCGCCGGGGCATTGTTCAAATACATGATGCCCGTGGTTTCGTACGGCACGCCGCAAAAGTTCTTGGTTCCGCTCACGGATCTGCCGGATGTGGGCGACGAACTGGTGTTCGTCGACATGAAGGTGGTGCTTCGGCGGCAAACCGAAAAGGACGTTGCCGCCATCTCGCTCGTCTGCACGCACCTGGGTTGCACGGTCAACCGCGTCGAAACCGGCTTCCTCTGCCCGTGC
>NZ_JBFJYW010000048.1:0-15930 GCF_041622395.1 Pontiella sp.
AAACTCGTAAAAAGGGAAATCATCGGGCAGACAGACTCGTGTTGCCACCTGCTTGAACCGAAGAACGTTTTGACCGCGACGCTCATGGCAATCGCGCTCGGCCAGGTGACTCCCGCGTGAACTCGATAATCGCCATCACCGCCCTGACTTTGGCCGGCATCGCCATCGCTTTTGCCATTCGTCGGATGCGATTGCGAAGACGGGAAAAACTATACTCAACCCCACCGCCGGACACTTGGCGTCCGATCCTCGAAAAAAGCTTGCCGATGATTGGAAAGCTGTCGGCGGAACAGTGGACGCAGCTCGCCGGCTACATGCAGGTATTCCTGGCGGAGAAACACTTCGAAGGGTGCGGCGGGCTGGAACTCACGGAAGCGATGAAGGTCACGGTCGCGGCGCAGGCGTGCCTGCTGCTGATCGGCAGAAGCAGTCCGGTTTATCCGAAACTGAAGAGCATCCTGCTTTATCCGCACACCTACACCGACGGCGAGCAGGCGCGACTCGGCGAATCGTGGAATACGGGCGTGGTGGTCCTTTCGTGGAACAGCGTTGCGGGAGGCGCGCGCAACTTCGAAGACGGGCACAACGTGACCTTCCACGAGTTTGCGCACCAGCTCGATCAGGAGGACGGCGCGGCCGACGGGATTCCCATTTTGCAGGAACGCTCGGCCTATTCGACTTGGGCGAAGGTTTTCCGCGAGGAATACGCCGAACTCGTCGACAAAACCCAACACGGCCGGAAGGACACGATGGACCGCTACGGCGCCACCAACCCGGCGGAGTTTTTCGCGGTCGCCACCGAAACGTTTTTTGAAAAGCCGAAGCAGTTGCAAGAAAAGCATCCGGCGCTTTACGAAGAGCTGAAGGAGTATTACCGGGTGGACCCGGTCCAATGGAGCTAGAAGCCCCAAGGTCTATCCGCGCGGGGTCGGCGTCTGGCCGGCGCTCTTTGTTCCGGGTTGTCCCTACTTTTTTTCCGTCCGGCGCAACGCCGGCAATGCTCGCGTTTGTGAGCCATGGAGGAAGCTAATCGCTGCGCCGTTCGATCTGTTTGATGAGATCGGAAAAGATGAAGTGGTGGAACGGCAGGAACAGATACCAATAGGCCCGGCCCCACAGGCCCTTGGTTTTGTAGTAGGCATTGACCGACAACCGGTTCTTTTCGCCCGCAACCGGATCGACGCGGAACTCGAGCCAGGCGTAGCCCGGCACCTTCATCTCGGCGCGCAGCAGGAGTTGCCGATGGTAGCGGATCTCCTCGACGCGCCAGAAATCGACCACGTCGTTGACCCGCAGGCCGGAGGAGCTGCGCCGCCCGCGGGTGGTGCCGACACCGCGCAGCAGGCGGTCGATGGCGCCGCGGATACGCCACAGGAAGGTGCTGTGGAACCAGCCGTTGCGGCCGCCGATGTGGGTGATCGACCGGAACAACGCATCGGCGGTCTTGGAGGTCACCAGCGAATAGGAGCTGGTGTAGGTCGGCGGGCCGTCGATCTCGCTCAGCTTGATGGCCAGTTCATAGTCCGGGGGATAGCTGTCGGACCAACGTGTTGAAACGGCATCCTGCTCTTCGCGCGAGAGGGCCATCACCAGCGCCTCCTTGCAGGAGATGCGCCGAAAGGGAATCAGCTCGAGAATATCGTTTTCGGTGCAGACGACGTCGTGGATCACGCTTTCCATCAGGCACCAGGTGATGGCGGCGGGCACCGGGGTGAGCAGGCTCGTGATATACGAATAAAAGCCGATGTTTGAAACGGGCGAAGGCCAGAAGATCCGTTTCTTGCCGAGGATCTCGGCGTGCAGCTTGAGCATTTCCTCGTAGGTATGGACATCCGAGCCGCCGATATCGAACGAGCGGCCCGCCGATTCGGGCAGTTCCAGCACGCCGACGAGCGACTTGATCACGTCGCGCAGGCCGATCGGTTGGCAGCGGGTTTTGGCCCACCCGGGCACGAGAAAGAGCGGGATCCGGCGGACGAGGTGGTTGATCATTTCGTAGGAGGCGCTACCCGAGCCAATGATGATCGCCGCGCGCAGGATCGTGACGGGGACCGCTCCCTTGCGGAATTCTTCCGCCACTTGCGCACGGCTGGAAAGGTGGTGCGAGAGCGTCGTGCGCGCGTCGCCCAGACCGCCGAGATAGATGATGCGCTTCACGCCCCGCGCTTCGGCGGCGGTGCGGAAATTGCGCGCGGCGCGGATGTCGGTATCTTCGAAGCGGTGCAACCCGATCAACATCGAGTGGATCAGGTAGTAGGCCGTATCGACGCCTTCGAGGGCGGCGAGCACCTCCTCCTCGATCAAGGCATCGGCCACCGCGACCTCGGCTTCGGGCCAGCGTTCGGCGTGTTCGGGCGATTCCGCGCGCACCATCACGCGGACGCGGTAGCCGCGACCGATCAATTCCGGCACCAACCGTCCCCCGATGTAGCCCGTGGCCCCGGCCACCAGCACCGTGCCCATCGCCGGCTGGAACCGGGTCGGCAGTTCGCCGCACACCAACGCTTTAGACTCTTCAACCATCCTGATCTCCGATCGGCCAACGATTCTATCCATTGAACAAGAAAGCGCAAGCACCGCAAAACACCGAACTTTTTTACGGGTTTCGATTGTTTTAATAGCGTCAAAGACAGCTGGACACGCAAACCCGGAGTTTGAGACCGTCTGTCCCTTCATGAACAAAAGCGCAACACAAACATCCCCGCCGGCAGGAGCCCTCCGAAACAATCTGATGGCGATTTTCGCCTGCCTGCTGTGGTCGTCCGCGTTTGTTGCCGGGAAGAAAGCCCTCGAGCACCAAACCCCGCTAAACCTGGCGGGCACGCGCTTCGTGCTGGCCGGCCTGCTTCAGATTCCGCTGTGCGGCAGCTTGATGGCCCCGTTCCGCCTGCTCCGAAAAGAGTTCGCGACGGTGCTACTGGTCAGCCTCTTCCACACGATCTACCTCTATGCCACCTTTTTCATTGGCCTCAGCTGGGTGCGCGGGGCCGAGGGCGCCATCATGATCGGGGTCGGGCCCCTGGCCTCGGCGCTGATGGC
This sequence comes from Pontiella sp., assembly GCF_041622395.1. Taxonomy (NCBI): domain Bacteria; kingdom Pseudomonadati; phylum Kiritimatiellota; class Kiritimatiellia; order Kiritimatiellales; family Pontiellaceae; genus Pontiella; species Pontiella sp. The sequence goes on from NZ_JBFJYW010000048.1 coordinate 3,040, forward strand.
GCACCTGCTGATGCGGGACGACAAAATGAAACGCCAGACCATGACGGGCATTGGGCTGGGCATGTCCGGCGTCATTCTGATCAGCCTCGCCACGAAACCCTGGAACCCGGTTGGTCTAAAGGAATTTTTCGGGCTCATGCTGTTGCTTAGCGGCGGGTTTGTTTCCGCCATCGGAAACGTTGTGGTGGCCAAGCGCAAGGGCGGCCTGCATCCGGTTGCCCTCAACAGCGCACAGATGCTGCTTGGCGGCGTGGTGCTGTTGCTGATCGCCCGGCCCTTCGAAGGCGCACCGAAACTGGCCTTGCCGGCCAGCTATTACGGCACCCTGCTGTGGCTCGCAGCCATTTCGGCCACGGCCTTTGCCATCTGGTTCCACCTGCTGAGCAAGATCAAGGTTTCGAAACTCAACCTTTGGAAGTTCATCATGCCGCTCGGCGGCGCAATCCTCAGCTGGATCTTTCTCCCCGGCGAATCGCCGACCCTCACCAGCCTGATCGGCATGGCGCTCATCGTTTCCGGCATCGTGGTCGGGCAGCTCGACCGAAAACCTACGCCGGGAAACGCGGGGCGATGAAGACGGGCGGGTGCATGTAGAGCGGTTCGAACGGCTCGGATTCGATTCCGGCGTCGAGGCGTTGCGCAATCAATTCCGCCAGCTTGCCGGCGGTTGGGTAGACGGGTTTGTCCAGCCCGTTGAAACCGGACATCAGCTCGGCAAGGCGGTCCCGGTCCGGGCTGACCACCAAGGCGTCATCCGGCACAAGATCCTTCAGCGCGTCGATCTCCAGCAGTTCGAATTCCTGCACCAAGTCCGTTCCGGCAAAGACGCCGGCCCAGACCTTGTTGCGGCGGGCATCGCCCACCACCACGGTTTTATCCGCGCCGCATTGCGCGGCCAGCGCGGCGCCACTGTTGAGGGCATATACGGCTTTGTTCGCCGGGGCGGCCAACGAGTTGATTACGGAGAATCCGATCCGCATGCCGGAAAAGGCGCCGGGACCGCGACCGACCGCAAAGAGATCCACGCCGTCCCAATCGATTTCCATCGCGGCCAAGGCATCGAAAAGTTGCTGGCGGTTCTTGAAGTTTTCTTCCCAGCTTTTCTCGGCGACGATCCTGCCGTCCTCGAGCAAGGCCATGCTTCCAAAACGGGAACTGAGTTCGATGGCAAAAATTTTCACGCTTCATTCTCCCTGAAGATGCGGAACGTACGCGTTCCGGAGTGGGCATCGGCCTTGATTTCAACATGCAACAGATCCGGCGGCAGCAGGCCTTCCGCGCGCTCCGCCCATTCGATGGCGGTAATGCCGTCGACATCGAAATATTCCTCCAGCCCTAGGCCGAGGGCCTCTTCCGGACCCGACAGGCGATAGAGGTCGATGTGGTGCAACGGCAAGCGGCCTTCGTATTCGCCGATCAAGGTATAGGTTGGGCTGGTGATGGGTTCGTCGATCCCCAGCGCCGCGGCAAAGCCTTGAATAAAGCAGGTCTTCCCGGCGCCAAGGTCGCCGTGGAGCGCGATGACGGTCCCGGCGCCGAGTTCGCCGGCCAACTCCGCGGCCAGCTCCCAGGTTTCATCGGGACTGTTGGTTTCGACTATCCGCATGGGTCCAACTCCTTTTCCAAAATCGCGGCCACCTCGTCCATGCTCTCGACTTGGAATTCGGCCTTGGTTTCTTCGCCGGATGGGCACACCCGGATGGTCCTGCACCCGGCGGCCGCCCCGGCCGCTACATCCTTTTCGCTGTCGCCGATCATCCACGATCGCGACAAATCCAGTCCATGCTTCTGCGCCGCATCGAGCAGCATCCCCGGCTTGGGCTTTCGGCACGCGCAATCCTCGGCCGCCAGATGGGTGCATTGGAAAATGTCCAGCACATCGACGCCATGGCTGCGCAATTGCGCACGCATGTTGCCGTGGATCGTGTCCAGCCCCTCTTTAGAATAAAGCCCCTTCGCGACGCCCTGCTGGTTGGTGACGATGACCGCCGGATAGCCCTTGGCCGACACCGCCTTGAGGGCGGCGACAAATCCGGGTTGCAGGTGGAAATCCTCCCAGCGCTCGACATAGCCCGGCCCCGGCGATTCATTCACGATGCCGTCCCGGTCGAAAAATATGCATGGTTTGCTCATAAGACGGCGCAATCTACAATCCCGCCCCCGGCTTTGAAAGCCCGTTTTTCGCAGGATTCGCAAGTGCCGCATCACCCGTGGAAGATGAAGAACTTACGCCCGGCATAATTGATCATCGTCGCAAAAAACGCTTTGGCGACATAGGAGAAGGTCGTGGTCAGGCCGAATACGTTGATCAACAGCGCCCCGACCCCGGTGCCGATCGCGATACTGATGCCGGAGACCAGATAGAACAAGGCGAGTTCTTTCCATCGGGTATGCTTTCCCGCCTTGAAGACAAACAAGACATTCAAAACGTAGGCCGTCATGTTGGAAACCATGAACGCCAACGCGCTGCATATGACGAAATTAATGGTTCGCGCCGCATCGCTAACCGGTTCGACCTGCAGGTTGAGCAGGCGCACGAAAACATCGTCCTGCGTCAATGCCGGAAAGAAAAACCAGGCCACGATAAAAAAGGTGACGACATCCGCCGCGAAGGCAAACCCGCCGCAAAAAGCATACTTCAAGAATTGGATGCCGGGATGGTTCTTTTCAAACAGCATTTTTTTCAGGATTTCCATGTTTGCAACCTATCCGACTGGCAGTGCGTTAGCAAATTTCATCTCGAAGAATTCGCCCGAAACCCATTTTTTTATGGTCTATCCGGGAGTCAAATGGTAGCTTGTCCACAGAAGTTAAGGAAAGGAATGAAGCCCTACGTGGTACGCAACAATAGGCATCTCCTCTTACCCAATGCTAACTGAAAGGGAGCTTATGCTTCGGCCCGGTGCCTACATGCCCTTGAATAAGGGAGGGTTCTGGAATCCGGCTTGATTTGCGCCCACATCTATCACGCGGTGATAGAGGTTCGCCTAAATGACGGCCAACGCGGGGCTTCTTTTCCTTGCTTCGTTTCTATCCGATTCAGCCCCCCGCCCTTCGCTTAGCCCTCCTCCGCAACACGCCCCGGAACCGTCGATAACGAGCGTTTTCCAAGCGCAAATCGAGTCCGGCAAGGCCCCAAGCCTCGAACCCGCGCACCCTGTCGGGCCTGTAGAGGACTTTCACCTCCAAGCAGGTGCACCCTGCCGGGCGCACCAAAACAAAAGGCGCGACCGGAAACCGGTCACGCCTTGCGTGTCGCGCGTCGATGGAGTTAGCCCATCGGCGTCACGCCCTTTTTCAGGATGATGTTGCCGTATTTGGCCGTCGTCCCGGTAACGACGCAGGCGTAGGCCTTTTCGGCGCGGTCGTAGAACTCGAAACGGCCGATGCGCTTAACGGCCGGCGCATTCGGCGCGGCCTTCCGGATGGCGGTTAGGTAGTCGGTTTCCACCTGCGGATCCAGCTCGTCGCCTTCAACGGCGGCCATCATGATCAACGGATCATCATAGGCATCGAGTTCGAACAGCGGAATGATGCCTTCGAGCAGCGCCGGAATCTGCAGGCCGTCGCCGCGCAGCACATTCTTCGGACAGAAGGTGTGTCCCGGGAAGTGGGCATCGGACAATACGATTTCGTCGCCATGCCCCATTTCGGCGAGGATTTTCAAAAGGTCGGGGCTTACAATCGGATCGATTCCTTTAAGCATGGTTTTTCTCCTGTGTTGATTGGTTCAAAAGTCGAAGGTCGGGGCTTCCGACCTTCGACCGCGGTTTGGCCGCTACGCTTTGTCGACCTTGTGGTGGATGGTGAACGTGCGCCAGCCGTAGAGGGCGATGACCACGAAGCAGATCAGCGGCAGCACGAAGGAGGCGCGTACGCTGGCGAGTTCCATGAAGCCGAGGTCGATCGGCGGCAGGTCGATGATCCGGCCTTGCAGCGGCGTCATGATGCAGCCGCCGCCGATGGCGAGGATCAGGCCGGCGGAGCCGAGCTTGGCGTCGTCGCCGAGCCCGTCGAGGGCGATGCCGTAGATGGTCGGGAACATCAGCGACATGCAGGCGGAGACGCCGATCAGGCAGTAGAGCCCGGCGTAGCCTTCGACGAAGATCGTGCCCGTGGTCAGCGCGATGGCGCCGGCGGCGAGGATCGCGAGCAGTGCGCCGGAGCTGATGTAGTGCATCAGGAAGGTGCAGATGAAGCGGCTGGAAACGAAGATGACCATGGCCAGGATGTTGCAGTTCTGCGCGGTGGCCTTGGAGAGGCCGAGTTCCATCGATCCGTACTGCACGATGAAGGTCCAGCACATGATCTGCGCGCCGACGTAGAAGGTCTGCGCCACGACGCCTTCGATGTAGGTGGCGTTTTTGAAGAGGCGCTTGAGGGTGCCGCCGACATCCATGCCGCCCTGGTCGTCTTCGTGTTCGCCCTGGGTCTTGGCCGGCAGCTTCCAGGCGAAGAGGATGACCACGAGGATGAGGAACCCGCCCATCAGGGCGTACGGGGTGGAGACGATGCCGAGGTCGGCCTTCTGGATCGTGGAGAGCCCGGTTCCGGCGGTGGCGAAGTAGGCCTTCAGCCCGTCGGTCGGAATGGCGGACAGGGCGCCTTGGGCGGCGGCCAGCTCCTGCCGGACCGTGGTGGCGAGGGCGGCGGCCTTGGCGGCATCCAGCGCGGCGTCGGGCGCGAACATCGCGGCCAGCTCGGCGGCGGGGGCGACGGCCTGGCTAAAGTGGCGGTCGGCGGTGTTCCATTGGTCGGCGGCGGCCTTGGCGAGCAGCGGCTGCTCCTGGTTGAGGGCGAGCGTCAGCTCCAGTCCGCGGTCGCCGACGAAGAGTTCGTTGCGCTTGGCTTCGGCGGGGGTCGGGCGCGGCTTGGCCTTGACCTGCAGCACCACGGCCACCGCGTCGGCGGCGGCCTTGAACTTGTTGCCCTTGGGCTGGGCGGCCAGCGCTTCGCTCACCGAAGCCGCCTGCGCGCCGTTGGCGTTGTCGAGCAGGAAGGTGCCGGCCTTCAGCGCCGCCGAAAGCTCGCCCGCCTTTTTGTAGAGCTTCTTGCTCTCCTGCCAGTCCGCCGTGGCGGTCACTTCGACCAAGGCGTCGGCGGTGCCGATCTGCCCCTCGACTTCCTGCAGGTGGACCGGGGTTCCGGTTTCGGCCAGCGCCTTCATCTGGCGGCGGGCGGTCTCGCTGGTGCCATCGAGGCTGGCCAGAATGAACATGCTCGCCACGAACATGCCGACGATCGACCCCATCGGGTTGAACGCCTGGGCGAGGTTGAGGCGGCGGGTCGCCGTCGCTTCGTCGCCCATCGAAAGGATGTAGGGGTTGGCGGTCGTTTCCAGGAACGAGAGGCCGCTGGTCATGATCAGGTAGGAGAGCAGGAACAGCGGGTAGGACATCGCCAAACCGCTGGGGATGAACATCAGGCAGGCGAACGAGTAGAGCGCCAGGCCGAGCACCACGCCCTTCTTGTAGGAAAACTTCTTGATGAAGAGCGCCGCGGGAATCGCCATCAGCGCATAGCCGCCATAGAACGCCGCCTGCACCAGCGAGCTTTCGAAGTTCGAGAGCAGCAGAATGTTTTTAAAGGCCGCCACCATCGGGTTGGTGATGTCGTTGGCGAACCCCCACAGCGGGAACAAAATCGTCACCAACACGAACGTCAGGACCAGTTGCGGCGGAACCACCGGCGTTTTCTTCTTCGAATCACTCATTCACATTCTCCTTTGTTGCAATAGCTCTCAGTTATTTCCCTGTCCGGAGCCGGGATCCCCCCGCCGCTCCGCCTATTTTCATCGTTGCCGAAAAGCACCCCGGCGGCATATCAACCCAGCCCCAAGACTATCCATATGTATAATATGCAGTTCATAGGAATACATAGCCTTAGGCCGGACAGCAATTCTTATTCGCCGCGGAAGTTGCTTTTGGCGGGCAATCGCGGGCGGGATTTCCCCAATTGAAGCGCAGAGCCCTGCAATCGGCGCGGTTTTACATTGATTCTGCCGGACATGTGGTTTGTAAATAGCCGGATGCCGAAAACACGACTAGACCAACTCCTTGTGCAACGCGAACTGGCCGATAGCCGGGAGCAGGCCCAGCGCCTGATCCGGGCGGCCATGGTTTCCGTTGGCGAACAGCTCGCCACCAAACCGGGCCACCTCTTCCCGGACGATGCCGCCATCACGCTGAAGGCGAAGGAAAAATATGTCAGCCGCGGCGGGCTCAAGATCGAAGGGGCGCATGAACGGTTCGGGTTCGACCTCCAGGACGCGATCTGCCTCGACATCGGCTCGTCGACCGGGGGCTTTACCGATTTCATGCTCCAGCACGGTGCGGCCAAGGTCTATGCGGTCGATTGCGGCACCAACCAGCTGCACTACAAGCTGCGCGAGGATCCGCGCGTGGTCGTGATGGAAAACACCAACGCCCGCTACATCACCCGCGAGGACATCCCGGAATTGGCCGATTTTTGCAGCATCGACACCTCGTTCATCTCGCTCACCAAAATCCTTCCGCCGTTAAAGGGGCTGCTGAAACCGGGCGGACATATCGTGTCGCTCATCAAGCCCCAATTCGAGGCGGGCAAGGAGCAGGTCGGCAAAGGCGGCGTGGTCCGCGACCCCGCCATCCATGAGCAAGTCATCGAAAAAATCCGGAAATTCGGCACCGAGGAACTCGGTTTCGAATGGCTGGCGTGCTGCACCTCCCCGATTAAAGGGCCCGCCGGGAATGTCGAATTCCTCGCCTATTGGAAGGTCTGACGCCCGCCGGCAACCCTTCTCCCATGAATGGAAAAACCCAAACGAAAGCAGGAATTACCATGAACCACCGGACCTTTAACTCTCTGATTGCCGCGGCCACTCTTCTTTCCGCCGGCGCGGCGCTCGCCAACGCGCCGGCCGAAAAACCGGCGCAGCTCAAGATCGCCTGCGTTGGCGACAGCATCACCTTTGGTGCCCGAATCGAAAACCGCGAGGCCAATTGCTATCCCGCCCAACTCGGCGCGCTGATGGGGGAAAAGGCAACCGTCAAGAATTTCGGGGTCAGCGGAACGACCTTGCTGAAAAAGGGCAACAAACCGTATTGGAAGCGGCCGCAATACAAGGCGGCGCTCGAGTTCAATCCGGACATCGTCGTCATCAAATTGGGGACGAACGACACCAAGCCCGACAACTGGAAGCACAAATCGGAATATGTTCCCAACTATGTCGCGTTGATCGAAAGCTTTCGGAAGCTGCCGAGCAAGCCGGAGGTCTGGGTTTGCTACCCGGTTCCGGCATACCCCAACAAGGGGCCGATCTCCGGAACCGTGGTCAAAGAGGAGATTCTTCCCATGATCGACGAAATTGCCAAACAGACCGGCGTCAAGATCATCGACCTGCATACCCCCCTCGCCAATCAGCAAGCACTGTTTCCCGACTCGATTCATCCGAATGCCGCCGGCGCCAAAATCATTGCGGAAACCGTCAAAGCGGCCATTGCCGGGAAATAGGCTCAGAAGTTCCCGTCGGCCGGGTTATCCAAGGATCGCTTAACCGACGGGGATGTCCTCGTCGACCGGCTCTTCCTTTTGGTCCGTGGGGATGGAAACCGGAATCGCGGCGGAAGGCTCTTCGATTTTGGTTTCGGGTTCCGCCTGCTTGGCGGCCTCAAGCTGCACATCCAGCTCATCCGGGCGGAATCCGCCGATGGAGGCCGCGGCTGTCTCGGCCTCCGCCTCGGGGGTTTCCAGTTGCTGGTCCTCCCAATCGGGCCGGGTGGAGGGATGCTCGCCGACCATCCGCGTGTAGGGGCCGTGCAACCAAGGGGCGAACCGCTTGACGGTGGACGCCTTCACTTCCAGCCCGCCAAACAGCACGAACAGCTCGAAAATGCCGAGCAGGGAAAACAGGACAACGGTGACCGTGGAGACCGGAACGATTCGCTTGGGGTTGATTTCCTTCATGGCCGGCACTGTAGCCGAAGCCGGCCGGCATTTTACAGTCAAAAAAGGATATGGAATCCTTGACCACCCTATCGCCCTTCGGCATTCTCGCCCGTCTTATGAACGCAAACGACTACGAAGTAACAATGGACGCCCTTGTCAGCCTCTGCAAGCGGCGTGGTTTCATTTTCCAAACCTCCGAAATCTACGGGGGGATCAACGGCTTCTGGGACTACGGCCCGCTCGGCGTCGAGATGAAGCGCAACATCAAATCCTGCTGGTGGAAATCGATGACGCAGCTGCGCGAGGACATCGTTGGCCTCGACAGCTCGATCATCATGCACCCGAAGGTATGGGAAGCCTCCGGGCACGTCGGCAACTTCAAGGATCCGATGCTCGACTGCCGCGAAACCAAAGGCCGCTACCGTGCCGACCAGATCTTCGTGCTCAAGCACAAGACCGATGCCGAAGCGCTGATGTTCGCCTACCACGAAAATGCGCCGGCCCCCGCCGAAAAGAAAATCTCGAAAATCGCCAAGGGCGACGTTGCCGACTACGAAGAAGTCGCCCTGCTGGACATTCCGCTGGACGCGTACGGCAAGCTCGTTGGCCCCGACACCAACGAACCGGGCACGCTCACCGAGCCGCGCGCGTTCAACCTGATGTTCAAAACCTACGTCGGCCCCGTCGAGGAAAGCTCCAACATCACCTACCTCCGGCCGGAAACCGCACAGGGCATCGTCGCGCAGTTCGGCAACGTCTGCTCCACCGTCCGCAACAAGGTGCCGTTCGGCATCGCGCAGATCGGCAAGGCCTTCCGCAACGAGATCAACCCGCGCAACTACACCTTCCGTTCGCGCGAGTTCGAACAGATGGAACTCGAATTCTTCATCAAGCCCGGCACCGATGCCGAGCAGCACGAATACTGGGTGACCGAGCGCCTTAAGTGGTACGAAAAGGTCGGCCTGCCCGAAGGCCGCATGCACCGCGACATCCACGAAGGCGACGCCCTCGCCCACTACGCGAGCGCCTGCACCGACATCATGTACGACTTCCCGTTCGGCACGCAGGAGCTCGAAGGCATCGCCGCCCGCGGCAACTTCGACCTGACCCAGCACCAGAACACCGCCGGGAAAAAGCTCGAATACCACGATCCGGACACCAACGAAACCTACATCCCGCACGTCATCGAGCCCTCGGCCGGCGTCGACCGCATCGCGCTGGCGCTGCTCTGCGAAGCCTACCGCGAAGAGTGGATCAACAAGGAGACCGGCGAGATCATCACCGCCGAAGCCGGCGCCAAGCGCGCACCGGACGGCCACGAAGCCCGCACCGTGTTGCGCTTCGCGCCCTGCATCGCACCGTACAAGGTCGCGGTTCTGCCGCTCGTCAAGAACAAGGAGCCGCTGGTGGAGAAAGCCCGCGAGGTCTACGGCATGCTTTCCAAACGCTGGAAAACGTTCTACGACCAGACCGGGGCCGTCGGCCGCCGCTACCGCCGCCAGGACGAGATCGGCACCCCGCTTTGCGTGACCGTCGATTTCGAGACCATCGAGCAGGACAACTGCGTGACGGTTCGCGACCGCGACACCATGGAGCAGGTTCGCATGCCGATCGCCGAGCTGGAGAGCTACATCTCCAACATCGTCGACTTCTAGCGCTCACTGCCGAGCACCGAAAAAGCCCGTTGGAAAACGGGCTTTTTTCGTGCTTGGCCAGGGGAAGCCCCTAGCCTTCCAGCGCCAGGAGCAACGGCTCTTCGAGCGCCTCCACGATCCAGCGAATGAAGCGCGCGCCGTCGGCCCCGTCGATGATGCGGTGGTCGTAGGAGAGCGAAAGCGGCATCATCAGCTTGCCGTCTTGTTCCACGGCCCGGCCAACCCCGAGAATGGCGACCTCCGGCGAGTTGATGATGGGCGTGAAGAAGGTTCCGCCGATTCCGCCAAGGTTGCTGATGGTGAAGGTTCCGCCCTTCAAGTCGTCCAGCCCGATCTTGCCCTCGCGCGCCTTGGCGGCGATTTCGCCAAGATCCTTCGAAAGCGCGATCATGTTCTTTTGGTCGGCGGCGCGAATGACGGGGACCATCAGGCCCTTGTCGGTATCGACCGCAATTCCGATGTTGTAGAATTGCTTGTAGATAATCTCCGCGCTGTCCGGATCGATGCTGCAATTGAAGTTCGGGAAGACCTTGAGCGCGGAGGCCGCCACCTTCACCAGAATGGCCGTGATGGTGAGCTTGGCCCCTTCGGCCTCGGCTTTTTTGGCAAACCGTTTGCGAAGGTCATCCAGATGCGTGATGTCGGCCCAGTCCTGCTGGGTGACGTGCGGAATGGTCGTCCAGCAATGCGTCATATGCTGCAGGGTCGCCTTGCGGATGGCAGACATTTTTTCAACGCGGGTTGCGCCCTGCGCACTCGGGCGGTTGCCGCCGCCGCCTTCCATCGAGGATTTCGCAAAGCGCTTTACATCCTCCAGGCTGATGCGCCCCCCGTCGGTCGACGGGACGACCTGGTGGATGTCCACGCCCAGTTCGCGCGCCAAGCGGCGCACGTTGGGGGCGGCGGAAACCGCCTTTTTCGCGGCGGACGGGGCCGAAGCGGGCTTCGGGGCCACGGGCGCAGGCTTTTCGGCCGGCGCCGCAACCTCGGGCATCGGCGCCGCAACCTCGGGTTCAGCGGCGGCCGTTGCCGCAACTTCGGGCTTTTCCGCCGGGGCCTCCGGAGCGGGACTTGGCACCGCGGTTTCGGAATCGATACTGAAGGCAAGATCGCCGACCTTGACGGTGTCGCCATTGGCAATGTGCACGGCCGTAATCGCCCCGGTAACGGGAGAAGGGATTTCCATGCTGGCCTTGCCGGCCTCGAGCTCCAGAAGGGATTGCCCTTCGGTGACCATGTCGCCGACACTCACGAGCACGTTTACGACGTCGCCCGATTCGATGTTTTCGCCCAGCTCGGGCAACTTGAATTCAACAGCCATGGTTCTATTCTCCTACCGGATTGGGTTTGCCGGAATCGATGCCCAGCTTCTTCCGGGCCTTCTCCAGCTTCTTCGAGTCAAATTCACCGCGAGCCGCCAGCGAAGAGAGGACCGCCCACGCAATGGCATTGGCATCGACCTCGAAATGCTTCCGGAGCGCACGGCGCCCATCGGAGCGGCCGAAGCCGTCGGTTCCGAGCGAAACGATTCCGCCGGGCACCGCGGCCGACAGGGCGGCCGGCAACAGCTTCATGTAGTCGGATGCGGCGATTACCGGGCCCGTTTCATTTTCCAGGCATTCGGCGATGAAGGCTTTGGCGGGTTTTCCGTTGCGGATGGATTCGCGTTCGGCATCGAGCGCATCGTTGATCAGGTTTTTGTAGCTCGTGACCGACCAGAGGTTGGTTTCAACGCCATAGGTTTCTTTCAGCATGGTGGCCGCCAGGACCGCCTGCGGCAGGATGGCGCCGCTGCCGAGAATCTGGGCCTGGGCCTTTTCGGACGCCCGCAGTTTGTAGATGCCCTTGAGGATCCCCTCTTCGGCGCCTTCGGGCATGGGCGGCTGTTCGTAGTTGTCGTTCATCAGCGTGATGTAGAAGAAGACCTGTTCGTTCTCGACGTACATGCGTCGAATGCCGTCCTTGACGATGGCCGCCAGTTCGTAGGCATAGGCCGGGTCGTAGGCAACGAGGTTCGGGATGGTGAGCGCCAAGACGATGCCGTGGCCGTCCTGGTGCTGCAGCCCCTCGCCCGCCAGCGTCGTCCGCCCGGCCGTGGCCCCCATCAGGAAACCTTTGCAGCGCGAGTCGCCCGCCAACCAGGCGAGGTCGGCGATGCGCTGGAAGCCGAACATCGAATAGTAGGTGTAGAACGGGATGGTGTTGATGCCATGGTTGGCATAGGCGGTGCCCGCCGCAACGAACGACGAGAAGGCCCCGGCCTCGGTGATCCCTTCTTCGAGGATTTGGCCATCCTTGGCTTCCTTGTAGAAAAGCAGGTTGTCGGCATCGACCGGTTCGTAGAGCTGGCCGGTATGGGCATAGATGCCGACCTGCCGGAAGAGCGCATCCATGCCGAACGTGCGCGCTTCGTCCGGCACGATCGGATCCACCAGCTTGCCGATGTTTTTGTCGGACAGCAGCTTGGACAGGATGCGAACGAAGACCATCGTGGTGGAGACCGGGCGTTCGGTGCCGGCATCGAACTCCTGAAAAATCTTGTCGGCGGGCATTTCGAGGGGCGCGTAGTCGGTGCGGCGGCTGGGCACATGGCCCCCCAGTTCCTCTCGCCGTTTTTTAAGGTATTGCATTTCCGGACTGTTTTCGTCCGGGCGGAAGAACGGAACGCGGTCGATCTCCTCGTCGGAAATCGGAATGCCGAAACGGGTGCGGAATTCGCGCAGCGCATTTTCGCCGAGTTTCTTTTGCGAGTGGGTGATGTTCTGGCCTTCGCCCGCGCTGCCGAGCCCGTAGCCCTTGACCGTTTTCGCCAAAATGACCGTCGGCCGGCCTTTGGTTTCGAGGGCCTTCTTGTAGGCGGCATAAACCTTGGCCGGATCGTGTCCGCCGCGGCGCATGCGCTTGAGCTCGGAGTCGGACAGATGTTCGGCCAGCTTGAGCAGGCGCGGATCGGTGCCGAAGAAATGGTCTCGGACATATTCGGCATCCTCGACGGTGTATTTCTGGTACTGGCCATCGACCACCTCGCCCATGCGCTTGGCCAGCAGGCCTTCGTCGTCCTTCTCCAGCAACGGGTCCCAGCTGTCGCCCCACAACACCTTGATCACGTTCCAGCCCGCGCCGCGGAAGGAAGCCTCCAGCTCCTGGATGATTTTTCCGTTGCCGCGAACCGGGCCATCCAGCCGCTGCAGGTTGCAGTTGACGACAAACGTCAGGTTGTCGAGCTTTTCGCGCGCGGCGAGGTTGATGGCGCCGAGGGTTTCGGGTTCGTCGGTCTCGCCATCGCCGAGGAACGCCCAGATGTGCTGCC
>NZ_JBFJYW010000049.1:0-15760 GCF_041622395.1 Pontiella sp.
AACCACGACCACGGCATGCTCCTTGCGGCGCAAGCGTTTTTCGAGCACTTCGAGGAATCCGTTCGGTCCGTGCAGGTCGAACGGCACTTCCGGCACCAGGCAAAAGTTGACGGCGCTGTTGGCCAGGGCGGCCGAGGCGGCAATCCAGCCGGACTCGCGGCCCATCAGCTTGACGAGGCCGACGCCGTTGCGGTAGGCGCGGGCTTCGTTGTGCGCGTTGGTGATGATGTCCCAGGTGGATTCCACCGCGGTTTCGAAGCCGAACGAGCGCTGGATCAGGCTGATGTCGTTGTCGATCGTCTTCGGAATGCCGACGACCGCGATGGGGATGTTGCGCTCTTTGAGCTTGTTGACGATGTCGCGCGAGCCGCGCTGCGTGCCGTCGCCGCCGATGGTGAAGAGGATGTTGACGCCATAGTGGACGAGGGTGTTGATGATCTCGTCCTCGTCCTGGCGGCCGCGGGAGGACTTGAGGATGGTGCCGCCTTTTTCGTGGATCTCGTCGGTGTTGTCGGTCGTCAGCTCGATCGGGTAGTGGTAGTACTTGGCCACCAGGCCTTCGTAGCCATACTTGAAGCCCAGCACGCGTTTGACGCCGTAGCTCTCCAGGCTGCAGAAGGTCAGCGCGCGGATGACATCGTTCAGTCCCGGGCAAAGGCCGCCGCAGGTGACGATGCCGACGGTGACATCCTTGGGGTTGAAGAACAGCTTTCTGCGCGGACCCGCCAGCTCGAAATATTCGATGTCCTCGATCCTTTCGAGGGCGGAGAACTCTTTGGTCCGGTCGATGCTGGCCACGGCTTCGCCTTCATAGAAGCGGACGAGTTGGTCTTGCAGCGGCGAGTCGTGGGTCGCTTTGCCCAGGGATTCCGCCCTATGGATTTTAAGCTCTTTCATCGGACTGCTCCTTCTAGAATTGGGAAAGGAACCGTACGTCGTTTTCGTAGAGGTTCCGGATGTCGTGAATGCCATACAAAATCATGGTGATGCGCTCGATGCCCATCCCGAATGCGAATCCAGTCACCTTCGAGCTGTCGTAGCCGACGGCCTGGAAGACGTTGGGGTCGACCATGCCCGCGCCGAGGATCTCGATCCAGCCGCTGTTTTTGCAGACGCGGCAACCCTTGCCGCCGCAGACGTGGCAGGTGAAGTCCACTTCCACGCTCGGCTCGGTGAACGGGAAAAAGTGGGGGCGGAAACGGATCTTCACGTCCGGCCCCATCAGTTCGCGGGCGAAATAGGAGAGCGTGCCCTTGAGGTCGGCCAGCGAGACGTTTTCGTCGACGAAGAGGCCTTCGACCTGGTGGAAGTTGGCCGAGTGGGTGGCGTCCGGCGTATCGCGGCGGTAGCAGCGGCCCGGGGAGATGATGCGCACGGGCGGCTTGTGGCCCATCATGTAGCGCACTTGCACCGGGGAGGTGTGGCAGCGCATCAGGTCGCCGTTGTTCAAATAGAACGTGTCCTGCTCGTCGCGCGAAGGATGGTCGGCCGGCGTGTTGAGCGCATCGAAGTTGTTCCAGACGGTTTCGATGTCCGGGCCGTCGGCCACGGTGAAGCCCAGGGTTTGGAAAATCTTCGTGATGCGGTCGGTGATCTGCGTGATCGGATGGCGGGTGCCGAGGCCCTGCCACTGGCCGGGTTGGGTCAGGTCGAAGCCGGCGGCGCCCGTTGCGCCGCCTGCCGAGAATTCCGCTTGCTTCGACTTGATCAGCTCCGTCAGCTCGTTCTTCAGTTCGTTGACGGTTTTGCCGAACATCGGCCGTTCTTCCGGCGCGACGTCCTTCAGTTCCTGCATCACTTTCGGGAGCAGCCCTTTGCGTGCCAGATATTCGATGCGAATCGCCTCGAGTGCTTCCGCATTCGCCGCGGTTTTCGCCTTTTCCAGCGCCGCCGTCTTTAAGTCAACCAAGTCTTGCAGTGTCATAATTCAACCCCGATTCCGTAAATTGGAAAAACAGCGACCTATAATCCTAGCTGTACCAAATATGGCAATTGCTTTTTTCCGGTTTCTTCCGGGTACTTTTTGGGGGTCCATGAAAAATTCCGGAAAACCCGATTGCTTTCCGAAAAGCGAGTGTGTAGCTTTCCCGACTTGTTGCCATTCCGGAGAGGTGTCTGAGTGGTTTAAGGAGCGCGCTTGGAAAGCGCGTGTGCGGGTAACTGTACCGGGGGTTCGAATCCCCCCCTCTCCGCCACTTTTTCCGCAGGTCGGGAAAAGGGAATGCCGCACTCCGGGAAGGAGTCGGCTGGCAGCGAAAAAAGCGCGAGCGTAGCTCAGTGGTAGAGCTTCACCTTGCCAAGGTGAATGTCGAGAGTTCGAATCTCTTCGCTCGCTCCATTCTAAACCCGCTTCGGTTCTGCCGGAGCGGGTTTTTTCTTTTCCCCACCTTTTGCGCGATCCTTTTGCATTGCGGTTTCGTTTCATATACAGTCCGTCGCCTTAACCGGAGGTTTTCATGGGAAAGTGGATTGGATGTTTGATGGCAGCGGCGGTGGCCGCCGGCGCGGTCGCGGACGATTGGTATACCTGGCGCGGCCCCACGGCCGATGGGATTTCGAAGGAAACCGGGCTGAAGCCGACGTCGGCGAAGAAGATCTGGACCAAGGAGCTGGGCGTGGGCTATTCCGCGGTCGGCGTCAAGGACGGCCGGCTCTACACCATGGGGCATGCCGACGGCGTCGATACGGTCTATTGCCTCGAGGCCGCGACGGGCGCGACGATCTGGAACTATTCCTACGATTGCGAGACCGGGAAGTACAAGGGGCCGCGCGCCACGCCCGTCATCAACGACGGCAAGGTGTATACCGTCAGCCGAACCGGGCTGCTGATCTGCTTTGACGAGGGGTCGGGCAAAAAACGTTGGGAAACCGATGTGCTGGCCGAGACCAACAACAAAGACAGCCGTTGGGGGTGGGGCATTTCCACCTCCGCCGTCATTGAAGGCGACCTGATTCTGCTGAACATCGGCGCGGCCGGCACGGCGGTCGATAAGCATACCGGCAAGATCAAATGGACCAGCTCCGGTTTGCAAAGCTATGCCTCGCCCGTGGTCTTCAACCATCGGGGCAAGCGTCTCGCCGCCATCTTCAGCGCACCCGGCCTTTTGCTCGTCGATGCCCAGACCGGCGCGGAGGCGGGCCGCTATGAGTGGAAAACCAAATACGACATCAATGGCGCCGATCCGGTGATTATCGGCGACCGCATCTACATTTCATCCGCCTACAAAAGCGGATGCGCCATGCTCGATTTTTCCTCCGGCAAGCTGGAACCGCTTTGGGAAAGCGACCTCATGAACAACCAGTTCAGCACCAGCATCCATATCGACGGCTACATCTATGGCGTCGATGGCCATGTCAAAAACAAAGGCTTCCTCCGCTGCGTCGATGCGAAGGACGGCGCCGAGCAGTGGAGCAAGCCCATCGGCTTCGGCTCGCTTATCGCGGCCGATGGACAGTTGATTGTCCTCGACGAAAAGGGAACGCTCTTCTTTGCGAAGATCGATCCGGATAAATATGTCGAGGTGGCCACCTTCGAAACCGGGCTGGCCAAACTCTGCTGGACGCCGCCCGTGCTCGCCAACGGAATCGTCTACTGCCGCAACGACAAAGGAACGCTGGTTGCCATCGATGTCTCCCAATAAACCCATCCTGATCTGCCAATGCGCCGAGCGCGGGTTGGTCGAGGTCGGCAGCGTCCCGCGGGACGTTGCCGCGGTAGTCGTTCCCGACCTGTGCAAAGCCGCCGCCGCGCGCGATCCGCGGCTGGCAAGCGAATTTGCCGAAATCCACGCCTGCCACCCGCGCGCCGTCCGTGCGCTGTTCGATTTCGCCGGCCATCCGCTGGGCGCTGGGGTCGACGTTGTGAATCACCGCGATCCGGCGATCCGCCCATCCGGCGATCCGTCGTTCCAGTCCAACCCCGCCTGGTATCCCGTCATCGACTACAACCGCTGCACCGCCTGCGGCCAGTGCCATGAATTCTGCCTCTTCGGCGTCTACGAAAAAACGGACGAGGGCCGGGTGGTGGTCGCCCATCCCGGCAGCTGCAAGAACAACTGCCCCGCCTGCGCGCGCATCTGCCCCGAGACCGCCATCATCTTTCCCAAGGTCGGCGAGTCGCCCATCAACGGCGCCGAAATCACCGACGAGGACCAGCGCAAGGCCAACGTGAAGATCAACGTCGATGAAATCCTCGGCGACGATGTCTATGCCGCCCTCAACGCGCGTAAGCAAAAGCGCCGTTCCCTGCTCGATCAAAAGAAGATCGATAAGGCGCTCGAAGAACGCCGGAAATGCTCGGAGAAAAAATTATGAGCGCCACTCTCATGAAGCGGCTGTTGACCGAGCCGGACAAGCGGCTGCTCTGGAAGTTTGCCTACAACTTCGGCTACAAAGGCATGCGCTCGATCGAGCGGTTCCAGAAACGGCTGAAGAACGGGGAATATTTCCCGGCCTTCCTCTTTATCTCCGTCACCAACGCCTGCAATCTGGCCTGCCAAGGTTGCTGGGTGTCGCAAACCAATCCCCCGAAAGAGATCGCGCCCGGCACGCTCGACAACATGATCAACGAGTGCAAGGCGCAGGGCTCCTACTTCTTCGGCATCCTCGGCGGCGAGCCGTTGCTTTACGAGGGCCTCTTCGAGGTCTTCGAAAAGCATCCCGAATGCTATTTCCTGCTCTTCACCAACGGCACCATGATCACCGATGCCGTCGCCAAAGAGATGCGCCGCATCGGCAACATCAGCCCGCTCGTCAGCATCGAGGGGCTCGAAGAGGTCAGCGATGTCCGCCGCGGCGGCGACGGCGTCTACGAACAGTCCATGATGGGGCTGGCCAACTGCACCAAAAACCGCCTTGTCACGGGCGTCTGCACCAGCGTCTGCAAATCCAACATCGACGACCTCGCAAGCGAAACCTTCGTCAACGAGGTGGTCAAGCTGGGCGCGCACTATCTGTGGTACTACATCTACCGCCCCGTCGGCCCCAACCCGTCGCCGGAGTTGGCGCTCGACGAGCAGCAGGTGACCGACCTCCGCCGCTTTATCGTCGATATCCGCACCCAGGCGCCGATCATGGTGGTCGATGCCTACTGGGACGACCAAGGCAACGCCCTCTGCCCCGCCGCCGTCGGCATCGCCAACCACATCAGCCCCGACGGCTACATCGAACCCTGCCCGCCGCTCCAGTTCGCCAAGGACAACATCGGCGACGGCACCGGGCTCTACGACATTTTCAACAAATCGGAATTCCTCGCCAAGTTCCGCACCACCTGCGCCGCCTCCACCCAGGGCTGCATCATCATGGAGCATCCCGAGGTGCTGGCCGAGTTCATCAAAAACAACGGCGCGGTCGACAGTTCCGGGCGCGGCACCCTGTTGCAGGAACTCGGTTGCATGCGGTCGTGCGGTAGCCACCACCAGCCCGGCAACGAGATCCCCGAGCGCAGCTGGGCTTACCGCTTCGCCAAGAAAAACTGGTTCTTCGGCTTCGGCGCCTACGGATAAGGGGGAAGGGTGGAACGAAAACCGCTATCAGACCGCTTGCTGCAATCGGCCGCCGCTTCCCGCCGCTTTTTGGACGGGGACTCGCTCGGCAGGATTGCCCGTTTTGTCCGGGAGCGGCAAAATCGCGACGGGGGATTCCGCGGGCGCGACGCCAAGAGCGATCTGTATTACACCGTCTTTGCCGTCGCCTGCCTTAAAGCGCTGGGCTATCCGCCCCCGGTTTTCAAGATCTGGAAATATGCCCTTTCGTTCGGCATGGGCAAAGACCTCGACCTGGTCCATCTGGTTTGCCTCATCCGGTTGCGCACCGTCTTCCCGCACTTCGGGTCCACCCGCCGCCGTTTGCTCAAGGGGTTGCAGCGGTTCAAGGCCGATTCGGCCTACGGCCTGTTCCTGCGGCTCTTCGCCGGCGACTTCCGTTTCGCGGCGCCTCCCGCATCCATCGCGGTTTCCCGCTCCGATCCCACCACCAACCTGGCGGCGGCGCTCATGGTGGGCCACCAAGAGGGGATTGCCGAAGAACTGCTTGCCCGCGTCTGTTCCGCCGGCGGGTTTGCGCCGTCGAAGCAGATCAATGTCCCCGACCTGCTCTCCACCGCCACCGCCCTTTTTGCGCTCACCCAACGGGGCGTCGACCTCGACGATATTCACAAGCCCTGTTTCCAGTATGTGGAATCGCTCTGGCGCGACAGCGGCGGCTTTGCCGGGCACGTCGCCGACGAATTCGAAGACGTCGAGTACACCTTCTACGCCCTGCTCTCCATCGGCTGCCTCACCCAATCCATGGCCAAGAATTATGGGAATCGATAACGCCATCCAAAACGCGCGCGCGCGCTTGCTGGCGGAACTGACGCCGCAGGGGCGGTGGGAGGGCGAGCTGTCGTCCTCCGCCCTGGCAACGGCGGTGGCGGCGTTTGCGCTGAAGTCGGCGGGGAAAACGGAGCTGGCGGAACGCGGGCTTCAATGGTTGCGCGACCACCGCAATGCGGACGGCGGCTGGGGCGACAGTCCGGAGAGCCCGAGTAATTTTACGACGACCCTGCTGTGCCGCTGCGCGCTCGACCTGGAGACGGGCGATCCCGAAAAACTGGCCGCCGAAATCCTGCGCTTCTACGGCGCGGACCGCACCTTCTCGGTGCCGATCCTGACGATGTGCATGCTCGCCGGCAAGCTGGGCGACGATTGGGCGGCCGTTCCGCAACTGCCGTTCGAGCTGGCGGTGTTCCCGCACAAGTTGTACCGCTTCCTGAACCTGCCCGTCGTCAGCTACGCGCTTCCCGCGTTGATTGCCATCGGCCTGGTGCGCCACGCGCACAAACCCGCGCCGCTTGCATGCTACCGCAACGGGCTGGTTGCCAGGGTGCTCGCCATCCTGCGTTCGATCCAGCCGGAGAGCGGCGGCTTTCTGGAGGCGGCGCCCTTGACCGGCTTCGTGGCGATGAGCCTCGTCGGGGCGGGGCAGGGCGACCATCCCGTCGCAAAAAACTGCATCCGCTTTTTGGAAGAGACCGTCCGGGCGGAGGGCTGCTGGCCGATCGACATCAATCTTTCATCCTGGGTGACCGCGCTCGCTGTTCGGGCGCTGGACGGCGATCTGTCCGATGAACAGCGGGATGCCCTTCGCAACCATCTCGTCAAGACGCAGTGGCAAGAGGAGCATCCGTTTACCCACGCCGAGCCGGGGGGGTGGGGGTGGACCAACCATCAGGGCGGGGTGCCGGACGCCGACGATACGGCGGCGGCATTGATTGCCCTCCATCAACTGGGGTGCGATACGGCGATCGCCGAACGCGGCATTCTGTGGCTGTTGCAACTGCAGAACCGCGACGGCGGGATGCCGACCTTCTGCAAGGGCTGGGGCAAGTTGCCGTTCGACCGGAGCTGCCCGGATTTGACCGCCCACATGATCCGCGCCTTTGCGCTTTGGCGCGACGACGTCGATGAAAACCTCTGGGCGGCGATGTTCGATTCGATCCTGACCGGGGTGGCCTACCTCGAAAAGCAGCAGCGTCCGGACGGCTCTTGGGTGCCGCTGTGGTTCGGCAGCCAATCGAACCCCGACCGGGAAAACCCCGTCTATGGAACCTGCCGCGTACTGGAGGCGCTGACCGGGCTCGACGAAAAGCAATTCCCGCAGGTGGGCCCAATGAAGCAGCGCGCTTTCCGGTGGCTGGAACATCTCCCGCCCGATGGACTCGGCATCGAAGAGCTGGCGCTATGGACTGGAATGACCGGGAAAGGCGTAGATGTTTTGCTTGAAAAGACCGCCGAAGGAACGCGATTTCCGGCTAGCCCAATCGGGCTCTATTTTGCGAGTCTATGGTACTCGGAAAAGCTCTATCCGCTGATTTTCTCGGTGGAGGCATTGAAACGTTGCAGGAAAAACGATGAGTGATTTTATCCAGGGTATCTGCCACTTCGGGCTCTCGGTGTCCGATCTCGACGAGTCGATCCGCTTTTATGGCGAGGTGCTGGGGCTCGAAATGAGCGACCGCCGCGAAAAGGACGCCTTCTTCCAGATTGGCGCCGACGATGTGCTGGCGCTGATCCAGTATCCGGGCGACGCCGAGCGGTTCGCTGCCGAGATGCGCCCGAAGCATTGGGGCAAGGCCTTTACCCATTTCGGCCTGGCGGCCGGCTCGGTGCAGGAGGTCTTTGCTTTCCAGGAGCATCTCAAGGCGCAGGGGGTGAAGATCGTGAAAGAAGCATATGAACGGTGGGACGGGGCAAGCCTCTACTTCCTCGACCCCAACGGCTATACGTTGGAATATATTTATTTTGATCCGAAAGGTGGTGCGCAATGAAAACGATGATGACGGGTTTGGCAGTGGCAATATCCATGGCGGCGACCGCCGCCGACTGGCCGCAGTATGCGGGGATCAATCGCGACAACATCTCGGCCGAAACCGGGCTGGCCGACGCGTGGCCGTCCGGGGGGCCGAACGTGCTTTGGGAAACCGCCGTGCACGACGGTTACTCGGGCCCCGCCATTGTCGAGGGCAAGGCCTATCTCACCGACCGCGCCGGCGACGACAGCCTGTTGCGCTGCATCGACATGAAGTCCGGCAAGGATCTTTGGCAGGTCGCGTTCCCCGATCCGGGAACGCTCAGAAGCAAAAAGTTTGATGGTTCCCGCGGCACGCCGACCATCGCCGATGGCCATGCCTATCTCGTGACGAGCTACGGCACCTTCGTCTGCATCGATCTCAAGGCGAAGAAAGTCAAATGGCGGCACAACATCGCCAAGGACTACGACAACGAGGTGCACCAGTTCGGCATCGCGCAGTCGCCCTCGCTCTACGGCAACCTGGTGCTGGTGGCGCCCAATGCCGCCGAGGTCGGAGTTGCGGCCTACGATGCCGCGTCGGGCGAACGCCGCTGGACGTCGCCGGGGCTCGGCTTCCACGCCTATGGGGGCCCGCGCGTTGAACAGGTCTGCGGGCAGGATATGGTGATCGCCATCGGCTCGGCCGAAAAGGCGCCGCGCCCGTCGCGCCGCAGGCGCGACGAGCCGGCACAGGAGGAGCCCAAGAAGGAGCTGGCGCCCGGCCATGTTGTGGGCCTTTCGCCGCGCGATGGCTCGATCCTTTGGGACTACACCGGTTGGAGTTGCGACTATGCGATTCCCCATCCCGTTCTGCTGCCCGATAACCGCTTTTTCATCACGGGCGGCTACGATGCCGGCTCGGCCATGATCCAGATCGTCAAGAAGGGCGCGGACTTCGCGGTGAAGGAGCTCTACAAAACCGACGACGTCGGCGCGCAGCTCCATCAGCCGATTCTCGCCGGCGACCATCTCTTCATCGGCAGCAACTCCAACAGCCGCAACGATGGGCTCGCCTCGTTCTCGGTCGCCGGCAAGCTGGCCTGGCGCACCAAGGATATCGACGGTGCGCCCAACTTCGAACGCGGCGGCTTCATTCTGGCCGACGGCAAGCTGATCATGCTCGACGGCAAGACGGGCATGCTCCACCTCGTGAAGGCCGATCCCAGTAAATTCCAGCTGATGGCTTCCGCCGAAATGGTCGAGGCGAACGATATGGCCTGGGCGCCGCTCGCTCTCGCCGACGGGCTGCTGCTCGTCCGCGATTGGAATACCCTCAAGTGCGTTGATCTGAGGTAATGGAAAAAACCAAACCAGAGTATGGCGTACCGGCCGAACGGGCCCGGCGCCGCGAGATGCAGCAAGCCGTTGCCGAACATGCAGCGAAGCATGGCTTGGTGCCGCCGCTCTCGATGGAGGAGCTGCGCGACCACGCGGCACGGGTCACGTCTCAATCGTCGCTCGTCGACTACGTCATGGTGCTGCTCAACAACGAGGTGTGGCGCGAAACCGTCGCCTCCATTCCCTACAGCCGCCGCTTGCTGCTGCTGCCCCAATGCCTGCGCAACTTTGCCGACTGCCCCGCCACGCTCGACGAATTCGGCCTGCTCTGCGAAGAGTGCGGCCGTTGCAACATCGGTTCGCTGCAGGCGCTGGCCGAAGACCTCGGCTACGTCGTCCTCGTGGCCGAAGGCTCCACCGTCGTCTCCAAGCTGCTGGTGGGGGGAAAGGTCGATGCCGTCGTCGGCGTCAGCTGCCTCAACGCCCTCGAAAAATCCTTCCCGACCATGGCCGACGGCGCCATCCCCGGCCTCGCCATCCCGCTCACCATCGACGGCTGCGTCAATACCGAAACCGACTTCGAGCACGTCCGCGAAGCCATCCGGCTCAAGTCGTCCGTGCCGTGGAAAAACCAGGTCGATACCCAGGCCATCCACGCGATCGTCGATGGCTGGTTCGCCGAACCGTTCGACTGTGCAACCGAGACCGAGCGCATCGCCTACGATTGGCTGCTCAAGGATGGCAAGCGCTGGCGGCCGTTCCTGCTCGCCTGCACCTACAGCGCCCTCAACGATGGCTCCACCGATTTCCCCGCCGACGTCCGCAAGCTCGCCATCGCCGTCGAATGCTTCCACAAGGCCTCGCTCGTCCACGACGACATCGAAGACGCCGACGACCTGCGCTATGGCCAGCCGACGCTCCACAAGCAATACGGCATCCCCGTCGCCATCAACGTGGGCGACCTCTTGGTGGGCGAGGGCTACCGCTGGATCGGCGAAGTTGAAAACAACGCCGCCGCGCTGCTGCGCGTCGCTTCCGCCAACCACCGCACCCTCTGCGTCGGCCAGGGCGAAGAACTCATCGGCACCGAGCGCAACCGATCCTTCTCGGCGCAGCAGGTCATCGAAATCGCCCGCCGCAAAACCGCGCCCGCCTTCGGCGTCTCCCTCCTGCTCGGCGCCGTCGCCGCCAACGCCGGCCCAGAGCTGCTCGATGCCCTCCACACGTTCAGCGAGTCGCTCGGCATCGCCTACCAAATCCGCGACGATCTGGAGGAATACACCTCCGGCGAAGCCGCCGACCTCCGCGCGTCGATCATTCTCGCATTGACGCCCACCCCCGAGGGGTCAGTCCCGTATTCTAGTAATTACGAGAATACGGGACTGACCCCTCAGGTGCGGAATCGGTTGGATGAGTTGATGGTGGTGGAAAAGGCGTCGCAATTGCTGGAGCACTATAAGAACGAAGCGTTGCGGGCGCTCAACCCGTTGCAGAGCGCCATGCTCAAAACCCTGTTGCGGCGGGTGGCCGCCAAAATGCTGGATCTGGTTTGATTAAGAAAACAACAAGCTGTTTGGTGGCGGTGCCCATCCTCGTATTGTGTGGATGGGCGGCTTTGCATGTGCTCTCGGGATGGCTCTCCGCCGATCCGTCGGCCGGATTGGAGCGGCGCGTTCCCGGAAAGGACGGCGCACCGCCGGTAGCCGAGCGCACCAAGGACGAGCTGCGCATTGAGCTGGCCGGGAAACTCGAAACCTTCGACGGCGTTCCCTCGGAGCTGCCCGGCAACTGGCCGCGCTTTCGGGGGGCGGACTTCGACAACATCTACAAGGGCGGCGCCAAGCTTGCCGACGGATGGGCGGAGGACGGTCCCAAGGTTTATTGGTCGGTCGAACTCGGCGAAGGGCACGCCGCGCCGGCCGTACTCGACGGCTGCGTCTACCTGTTCGACTACAACGAGGAAACCCGTTCCGATGCGCTGCGTTGCTTCTCGCTGGCCGATGGCCAGGAGATCTGGCGTCGCTCCTATGCGTTGCCGGCCAAGCGCAATCACGGACTTTCGCGCACCATCCCGGCGGTCACCGAGGACTGCATCGTCGCCATCGGCCCGCGCTGCCACGTTTCGTGCGTCGAGACCAAGACGGGCGTGTTTCGCTGGGGCCTTGATTTGCAGAAGGACTACGGTACCACCGAGCCGCTTTGGTTTACCGGACAGTGCCCGCTCATCGACGGGGGCAAGGCGATCATTGCGCCCGGCGGTAGCGAAGTGCTCATGATGGCGGTCGATTGCAAATCGGGAGCCGTGGTTTGGCAAGTGCCCAATCCCAAGGGCTGGAAAATGTCGCACTCTTCGATCATGCCGCTCAAGGTGCTTGGCGAGGAGATGTATGTCTACGCGGCCGTCGGCGGGATGGTGGGCGTCTCCAAAGAGGGCGAGCTGCTGTGGGACATCCCGTGGAGCGCATCGGTCATTGCGCCGTCGCCGCTGATGGTTTCCGCCGACCGGATTTTCATTACGGCGGGCTACGGCTCGGGCAGCCTGATGGTGCAGGTGGAAAAAACGGCCGACGGGTATGTCGCCAAGGAAGTCGCCAAGAATGGTCCGAAGGATTGGCTCGCCTGCGAACAGCAGACGCCGATCCTGGTCGATGGGTTGCTCTATGGCATCATGCCCAAGGATGCCGGGGCGCTGAAGCAGCAGTTTGTTTGCTACGATCCCGCCGGCGGCGAACTGGTCTGGTCGAGCGGCAAGACGGCGCGGTTCGGGCTCGGGCCCTTCCTGCTGGCCGACGATAAGTTCTATGTGCTCGACGACGACGGCACCCTGAACATGCTCGCGCTCGACAAGACCGGCTATGTGCCGCTCGCGCAGTATCGCATCCTCGACGGCCACGATGCCTGGGGGCCGATCGCCTTGGTCGGAACCCGCATGCTCCTGCGCGATTCGACTCGGATGGTTTGCATTGAGGTGGGGGGGGAATGAAAAAAACAATCCACAATTGGGTCTGGTTCATTGCTCTGATGGTTTTGATTTTGGGAGTCGGCGTTTTTCTCGGGAAGAACCGTCGCGCCGATTTGGGCAAGAACTTCGACTATTCGCTGGCCGAATACCGCCAGGTGGATCCGAGGTTGATTAAGTACACGGAAACGGATCCGGTTTTACCTGCGCTCAAGAACGCATCGGCAATTGCCGTTTCCGAAAAACGGCAGCTCTACATTGGCGGCGAAAACGCGATCGAGCTGGTTGGCGAAGCCCCCATTGCGGTCGAAGGAACGCCCAGCTGTTTGGCCGTCGACGATGCCGGAACGTTGTTTGTCGGCATGCAGGATCATGTGGTGTTGATCGGCAAGGATGGGCAACGGACGGCATGGCCAAGTCCGGCGGAAAAGGCCTTTCTCACCTCCATCGCGGTGGATGACTGGTATGTTTATGTTGCCGATGCCGGGAGCCGCCGCATTTGGCGCTACAAGAAGGAGGGCGGCAAGCCCTTCGAGATTGGCAAGAAGGATTGGGCAAACGGCGTGCGCGGGTTCAACATTCCAAGTCCGTTCTTCGATTTGGCGATCAGCCGCGCCGACGGGTCGCTCTGGGCGGTCAATCCCGGCTACCATGCGCTGGAGAACTATCGGCCCGACGGCATGCCGCTTTCGAGCTGGGAAGCGCCCGGCATGACCATCGGAGGTTTCAGCGGATGTTGCAACCCGTCGCACTTTGCGCTGTTGCCCGACGGCGGATTCGTCACGGCGGAGAAGGGGTTGCCGCGCATCAAGATCCATAATATCGATGGTTCGCTGCGTTGCGTGGTTGCCGCGCCGGATCAGTTCGACGAAGATGCGTCCGGGCTGGATATTGCCGTGGGCGAGGACGGAAAAATTTATGTACTGGATCCGGGCCGCAACCAGGTTCGTGTTTTCGAGGAGATCAAATGAAACGGATGGATCGAACGGAAGTCTTGAAAAACATCGCCCGTGGCGGGGTGCTTGCCGGCATCGTTGGATACGGCGTCGTGTTGGTGTCGCGGACGGAAAAGGTTGAATGCTCCAGCCGGTGCGGCGCGTGCGCAAAGCTGCAAAATGGAACGTGCAGTCTGGGGCTGAAATGAAGCCGGAAGAAAACAGAGGGCGCCGCAACTTTATCCGCGGGGCGGCGGCGGTTGCGATCGGCGGCACGGTGCTGGCGGCGGCGCGCAGGCGTTCGCCCAAGCTGGTGTGGCAGATCGATCCCGAAAAGTGCACGCGCTGCGGGCGCTGCGCCACGCATTGCGTACTGGCGCCGTCGGCCGTCAAGTGCGTCCACTCCTATTCCATCTGCGGCTACTGCGATCTCTGCGGCGGTTTTCTCCGCCCCGACGCCAAGGGACGCAATACGGCGGCGGAAAACCAGCTCTGCCCCACCGCCGCGATCAAGCGCACCTTCATCGAGGACCCCTATTTCCAATACAAGATCGACGAAGCGCTCTGCATCGGCTGCGGCATTTGCGTCGAGGGCTGCTCCGTCTTCGGCAACGGCTCGATGTATCTGCAGGTCAAGCACGACCTCTGCGTCAACTGCAACGAATGCGCCATCGCCCACGCCTGCCCGTCCGATGCCTTCGTCCGCGTCGTCGCCAAGGACGATGCCTATCTCCTTAAATCCGATCAGGAAAAGAGAATCAGTTAATGACCGCAAAGCCGCAAAGATGCAAAGAATTTAAATCTGCAAGCCTTCGCACCTTTGCGTCGTTGCGGTCCATTATCCTTCTGCTGTTCTTCGCGGTTTCCGCCCACGCCGAGTTCCGTTTTCCGATGCCGGAGTTTTCGACGGGCTATGAACATCCCGCCGTGCATACGCCCGCGCCTTCGAATGCGATGGCGGGGTGGGACGTTGCGGTATTGATCGGTTCGTTGGCGCTGGCCGCATATCTCGTGCTGAAGCGCCGCAAGCGCAACGAGATCCTGTTGCTGACGCTCTTTTCGATGGTCTACTTCGGCTTCATCCGCAATGGCTGCGTCTGCTCCGTCGGCTCGGTGCAGAACATCGTTGCGGGGATCGTCGATTCAACCTACGGCGTTCCGCTGACGGTGCTCGTTTTCTTTGCGGCGCCCTTGGTGTTTGCGCTTTTTTTCGGCCGCGTCTTCTGCGCGGCGGTCTGTCCGTTGGGCGCCATCCAGGAAGCGGTGGCGATCAAGCCCGTCAAGGTGCCGCCCGCCGTTGAAAAGGTGCTCTCGATCTTCCCGTTCATCTATCTCGGTCTCACGGTGCTCTCCGTGGTGATGGGCGCGGGGTTCATCATCTGCCAATACGATCCGTTCGTCGGCTTCTTCCGACTGGGCGGCGGTTTCGGCATGCTGGTTTTCGGCGGGCTCATGCTGGTGCTGGGCATCTTCGTGGCGCGGCCCTACTGCCGCTTCCTCTGCCCCTACGGCGTGCTGCTGAACTGGTGCTCCAAACTCTCCCGCCGCCACGCCGTCATCACGCCGTCCGACTGCATTACCTGCCACCTCTGCGCCGACTCCTGTCCGTACAACGCCATCAACGAACCCACGCCCGCCGCGGAACCCGAAGCCCGTTCCACAGGCGCCAAACGGCTCGGCCTGCTTATTCTACTCGTGCCCGTGCTCGTCGCCATCGGCGTCGGCGTCGGCGGCTTGTTGAAGGAACCGCTTTCGCGCATGCACCCGACGGTGCAGCTGGCCGAGCGCGTCGCGGGCGAAGAGCTGGGGCGCTACGAAGGAACCAACATCGAGTCCGAAGCCTTCCGCGGTTCCGACCAACCCATCGAAGAGCTCTACGCCGAAGCGCTCGATCTCAAGAACGGTTTCGGCACGGGGGGCATGGGACTCGGCGCATTCATTGGGTTGGTCATCGGCTGCAAGCTGATTTCCGTTTCCATTCTGCGCAAGCGCGATGGCTACGAACCCGACCGCGGCACCTGTTACAGCTGCGGCCGTTGTTTTAAATATTGCCCGGTAAAGGAATGATATTTCGATGGAAGGATTTGTGTTGCCCCTACAGGGCAAATAGAGGGGAGGGGTGATGCTGCCCAGACCTAGGGCTTCGCCCTAGGCTAAATTGTGTAGTGCCGTTGGCACATGAAACCAGGGAACAACTGGTAGCGGAGAAAATTGCCCTGAAGGGGCAAGACAGTTTAGCCCGGGGCAACGCCCCGGG